>JAENWW010000014.1 GCA_016649875.1 Coriobacteriia bacterium | reverse complement strand
CGAGCACGCCGGATGGCTTGCCGAGCTCGGCTTCAAGGAGTCTGACGCGGCACACGTCGCAGAAGCCGACGAAACCGTAGCCCAGTCAAGCGCCGACAATTCTGAAAGGAAATACTGATGGTTGATAAGAATATAAACCCGACGGAGGAAGCAGCCTCCGCGGATCAAAAAGGCACGCTCTCTCGCAGGCAGTTCCTCACCGGTTTCGGTCTGCTCGGCGGGGGTCTCGCTTTGGGAGGCCTCGTTGGTGGAGCGTTTCTGCTTCCCGACCAGGTCGTCGCGATCCAGGCCTCGGACGGCTACCTCTTGGTCGATACCAAGAAGTGCGCGGGCTGCACGAGTTGCATGATGGCCTGTTCGCTCACCCACCACGGCGAGACGAACATGTCGCTTTCGAGGATTCAGATTACCCAGGATCCATTTGGAAAGTTCCCCGACGACATCAGCATTGCGCAGTGCCGCCAGTGTCCGTACCCGTCCTGCGTCGAGGCATGTCCCACCGGCGCGATGCATGTGGACAAGGCGACCGGTGTGCGCACGGTAGATGCGGACAAGTGCGTCGGCTGCGAGCGCTGTGTCAATGCTTGTCCGTTTACCCCGTCGCGAACTCTCTGGAACTTCGAAGAGAAGCATTCGCAGAAGTGTGACCTGTGTAAGGACACGCCTTTCTGGGATGAAGACGGCGGCCCCGACGGCAAGCGGGCCTGTGAAGAAGTGTGCTCCATGGGAGCCATCAAGTTCACCAAAGAACTCCCCGTTCAGAGCGAGGACGGATATGAGGCCGATTTGCGCACCGGCACTGTATGGGACACGCTGGGCTTTGATGGAGCGCCCAAGTCGGGCGGTCACCTTGGCTAGTATTCGGCGGCGCGCGCTGCACGCAATGACAACATTTATGGAGGCACACAATGGCTAGTGGTAATGGATACTCCGGGAAGATCCTTAAAGTGGACCTAACCACCGGAAAATTTGAAACGATACTCACTGAGAAGTACAAGTCATGGGGCGGTGGACATGGGATCGGCTCCGCCCTCTTCTTCGACCTGTGCGAAGACAAGACGATCAAGGGAACCGACCCCGGCAACGTCGTGACAATCATGGCATCGCCGCTTTCCGGCACCTTGGCGCCGTCTGTGGCCGGTCGGTGCGAAGTGCAAGGCATCGGCATCCAGGCCTACCCAATCGGGTGGTTCACCCGCTCCAACTTCGGCGGACGTTTTTCGACTCAGCTCAAGTTCGCCGGCTGGGACGGCATCGTGCTGATGGGCAAGTCGCCCAAGCAGGTGTGGCTCAACATCATCAACGGCGAAGTGAAGCTTCAGGACGCCACGGATCTTTGGGGTTTGAACACTCGCGAGACCCAAGAAGAGATCTGGGCGAGCGTCGAGCCCAGCAAGAAGGATAACGACTGGACTAACCTCGGGCAGTCACGTGACTCGGGACGCACCACCCAGCGCCCGGCAGTACTCACCACCGGCCCGAACGCCGAGCGCTTCGGTCCGATGGCCGCACTCATCCACGATGCCGGTAACGGCGCCGGACAGGGCGGATTCGGCGGGGTCTTCGCTTCGAAGAACCTTAAAGCGGTCAGTGTTCTCGGTACCGGTGGCGTTGCGATCGCTGACCCGAAGGCACTTATGGCTGCTCGCCTGTGGTCCAACAGTTACTCGTTCGCCGGACACCATGACGATCCCGCCGAGTATGTCGGCCTGACGTCCTTCGGCTCCACGCCGGGTAAGCCGCTCGCGCCGATGCAGGACACACCCGAAGGCGTCAAGTCGCGCCCGCAGGGCTGCGTCGGATGTATCCGCAGCTGCCGTGGCAGAACAGATACAGGCCAGGGTAACGAGTCCCAGTGCGTCGACTTCTTCTGGTACGATGCCCACGACGTCAAGGCGCACGGGAAGATTACCGATGCGGCTCCTCGGGCTACCGATGCGATCCAGCTCTCCGGTGTGAACGCCTTCGCCGTCGAAGCAGCCACGCTGTGGCTCGAGCAGTTGTACAACAAGGGCATTCTGGGCAAGGGCAAGGCGATTGACTCGAACCTGCCGTTCGACAAGTTCGGCTCCGGCGAATGGGCCGAGGCGTTTATCAATTGCATCATCACTCAGACCGACATCGGCAAGGAGCTTTGCAAGGGCGTCGCCCAGGCGGCTCTTGCGTGGGGTCGTCTTGAGATTGATACTACGAGCGGGATTCTGCCGCTTCAGGAGTGGGGTCTCCCGCAACACTATGACGCACGCACCGAAGTCGAGTGGGGCTACGGATCACTCATGGGTGAGCGCGACATCAACGAGCACGACTTCAACTGGCACGTCTATTGGACGCCGACCATCGCCGGGCTGTTCGGCGTGGAGCCTGCTGTGAGCGCGCAGCGTCTCGCCGAGATCTTCGCCAAGAAGATGATCCCGTACAACGATCCGATGGCAATCAACTACAGCGACGAGGGCATTTACTCCGAGTCCATGGCCAAGACCGTCGCATGGCATCGCCACTACACGAGGTTCTACAAGCAGGCGATGGGGTTCTGTGACTGGGGATGGGCCGACTTCGTCAACCCCTACGGTCCTGAGCACGAGGGCATGACCAGCGTCGGAGAGAACAAGTTCATTAACGCCGTCATCGGCGGAAACATGACCTTCGCGGAAGGCATGGAAGTCGGACGCAGAATCTGGAACCTCGACCGTGCGATCTGGATCCTTCAGGGTCGTCATCGCGACATCGAGAAGTTCACTGAGTATAACTATACGACCGGCGCGCAGCCTGGGATGACCACCTACGAAGCTCCCTACACCATGCCGGTGTTCGAGAACAACGAGTGGTCTTACAAGAGCGTGGCCGGACGTATCCTCGACCGTCAGAAGTCCGAAGACTGGAAGACGCTGTTCTTCAAGGTGGAAGGCTGGGACGTCAAGTCCGGATGGCCGACGCGTGAGACGCTTGAGAAGCTCGACCTGGCGAACGTCGCCGACGCGCTTGAAAAGGCCGGAAAGTTGGGTGCATCTGCATGAGTGAGACCATACTGAGTGCTATCGATATTGAGACTGCCCAGCGGCTTATGCGCCACTTCGAGCCGGAAGAAGCCCTTGAGGCCGGCATCCTGACCCCCATGGCTGGAACCAGGCCCGTACGGCTGTTCAGTCTCGAGGAGGCCGAGAGCTTCCTTGTCATACACAACGGGAACCTGGTTGATTCCAATAGCAAGTGGACGACGATCAACTATGTTGATCCGGCGACCCTCTCGAGATGGATCGCTGACAAGCTCGGTGACGCGGAGCTCGCATCGGCGCTCGATGTGATTATCGCGACACGTAAGGCTTATGGATTTCTAGTACCGGATATGAAGAAGTTGTTGGCCGAGAGGCTTGCACAGTGCAAGGAGCTTCTCGCACCCGTATCGGGTGAGCAGGACTAGAAGCACGTGATACACCGGCCGGCCGTCAGACTCCGCAGATGGAGCCCGGCGGCCGGTTTCCTTTGGACAAAAGTTAGGTGATGCAGCATGCATGTACTGCTTATCGAGGCACCGGTTGCGGCTATTACGGCGCATTCGCATTTGTCGCCACCCCTTGGTCTTGCCTATGTGGCGCAACATCTACTGGACGCGGGCCACGACGTCGAGTTGATCGACCTCAACCTGACGGGTCTCAATCCAGCCCGACTCACGGCTGCACTCAACCGCTTCGGTCCCGATGTGGTGGGCATCTCCTCGCACACGGAAACGTATCCCAACGCGTTAGCCATCGCTCGGCAAGTGAAAGAACGCGATTCTGCGATCCCGGTCATGATCGGCGGTCCGCACGTGAGCATCGTGCGTCTGGAAGCGTTGGCCGAGCCTGATCTCGACTACATCATCGTGGGGGAGGGCGAGCGCACGGCGGTCGAATTGGTCGCTGCAATCGAGACTGGTGCTGCTGCCGAGGACATCGAAGCAATAGCTGGGTTGGGACACAAAGCCCGAGGCGTGCCTGTCTTAAATCCGCCGCGACCTCCGTTGGGAGTGAGCGAGATAGGACGTCCGGCGCGGCAGCTGCTCTTCCTCGACTTCTACGAAGATGCTTTCAACATCCTCACGGCACGGGGTGGCTGTCCGTATCGCTGCCCGTTTTGCTCGGCATCGGCGCTATGGGGCGGTAAACGTCGCCCTCGTCCGGTGGAAGACATCATGCTCGAAGTCGAGGAAGTCGTGACCACGTATGGCGCGGAGCACATCTTTCTTGCGGATGACATCCTGACCGCGAACCGTACCTGGTTCACAGGGCTGCTCGATGCGCTCGCCACCTACGAGGGGCACGTCACCTGGGGATGTGCAACACGCGTGGATTGTGTCGACGAGCCCACACTGCAGCGTATGGCTGAGGTGGGATTCACGGGCATCCAGTACGGCATCGAATCCGGGGCGCAGGAGATCTTGGACTCAGTGAAGGGCATCAAGAAAGACACTGCTCTCGCAGCGGTGCGTCAAGCGGTGGCGTTGGGTATCAGCGTCTCGTGCTCGTTCATGGTCCCCTTTCCAGAAGATACCGAGGAGACGTTGGCTGAGACCTTTGCGTTCATGCACGTTATCCAGGACGCTGGTGGAAAGTTGCTGATCTCCTATACCACGCCTTTCCCGGGTACGATGTATGCCGAGAAGGCAGATGAACTCGGGCTGCGTATTCTCACGGATGATTTGAGCCACTATGACGCCAAGCACATCGTGATGGAGACACGGCACCTCACGGCGGCACGCATCGAAGAACTTACGACAGCGGCAGCGCTGTCGCTTGGCATGCGAAGCAACGCGTGAGGTGCATTTCTTGAAAGTCAAAAAGAACTATCTGATATTGATTGCCGGCATCGTATGGATGATCGCCGGTGTGAACATTTTGCGTATAGGGGCGCAGGCCTCGCATGGTATTTGGCATGTGGTCAATGTCACCATTGCCCTGGTGGTGTTTTGCCTGTTCTTCTTTTTCATTTTCGGTCGCATGGTCAAAAAACACACCGACCGAATCAGGGACTATAAAGAGCACCGTGTGTGGGTGTTTAAATTTTTCGACGTTCAATCGTATGTGATCATGGTTTTTATGATCACGCTCGGTATCACCGTGCGCAGTTTCAAACTCATGCCCGAGCGTTGGATAGCGATGTTTTATGTCGGCCTGGGTTCCGCGCTCATTGCGGCCGGTGTCGGGTTTCTCATCCAGTTCTTCAGAGTCGGTACCGCTGAAATTAAGGTCTAGCCTTTTCATAGACGGTTTCGATATCCTCGATGAACCGATCCTTGGATACGGTCGCCGCCGCTTCGATGCCCGCTCGAATGCGGGCTACGCGTAACTCGTGGTCGGTAAGAATCGCATGAAGAGCCGGTTCGAACTCGCCATTTTCCGTGAACAGTGTGCCGGATACTCCGTTTTCCAAAATTCCGTCGAAACAGGTGTTATAGCGAACGACGAGCGGCACACCCGAGGCAATCGCTTCGATGAAGGTGAGGCCTTGTGTTTCGCTGTGCGAGTTGCCGACGAGCACGTCGGCGATTCGGTAATAGTTCGGAATTCGATCCCAAGGAAGTTCACCGGTGAAGATGATCTGCTCGACGAGGCATCGCTTTTTCGCCAAGTGCTCGAGGTCGCTGCGCGAAGGGCCGTCACCGACTACGAGAAAACAGGCGTCTGAGTGGGCTTTAAGATAGGGCGTCATCAAATCGAACAGTTCGACGATTGATTTTTCGGGAGCGATGCGTCCCAAAGAGAGTATGGTGTGCTCGAATCGGTCGGTGCCGAGCCGGTGCTTGAGTTTGGCTAACGGGTCACCGCCGCCGGTATGCGGCGCAGAACTTGTGTTGGCAGGAAAGAACCGTATCAAATCGACGCCCGTCGGAACCACATCGATGGGCACAGCGACTTTGTAGCTGAGCAGCAATTCCTTTGTTTTGACGGTGGGAGCGACGATACGCGTGCATCGATCGAATATCACCTTCGTGTAGATACGGACGGCGTTTTTGGCGGTCCCGTCGAACATGCCACGCGTTACGTAGTGGGTGTATTCCTCCCATGTCGTATGGGAAGTGTGAATATGGGGGATATGATACCTGCGTGCGGCGCGAAAACCGTAAGAGCCCACGCCGAACTCCGTCTGAGTATGGATGATGTCGAGATTGAGTGAGCGAATCTTGCGCATTATCCCGAGCTCCAACGGAGTTGCGACACGGCGCTCCGGCAAAAGCACCAGCGGAAGACTGGAAATACGGATGATATGGTCGTCGATCTCATCGTTCAACGGATTGGTCGGTGCGAAAATCCAGACCTCGTGTCCGCGCGCCTCGAGTCCCTCTCGCAGCATGAGCATCGAGGAGACCACCCCGTTTATCTCCGGTGTGTATGTATCTGAGAACAGTCCGATTCGCATGGCTCTATGGTAGCATTAGCCCATTATGGTTCGCCCAACTTACACAAATCCCAATTCCACGCTCATATTTTATCCTGAGAGCGTCGAATCACGTTATCTCGCCGATGCTGATGAGGACATGGCACGCTTAATCGAATCGGTCGGTGAAGTGCGCGTCGATATCGAGGCCGATGGGTTCTTTTCGCTTGCTCGTGCCATATGCGATCAGCAGATTTCCCTGTCGGCTGCACGAAGTATCTGGGCGCGCTTTGATATGCTGTGTGAACATGCGGTCACGCTCGAAGTCGTCGAGGCTCTGGATGTCGAGGCGATGCGGGCGTGCGGTTTTTCCGAACGCAAAGCGCTCTACATCAAAGATTTGAGCCACTGTGTGACGACGGGTCGCATCGACTTCGAGCGACTCGCCACTCTTGACGATGAGGAAATCATCGAGCAGCTGGTCCAAGTCAAAGGAATCGGACGTTGGACCGCTGAAATGTTTTTGATTTTCGCACTCGCCAGAGAAGACGTGTTCGCCCTCGACGACGGAGGCCTACACAGCAGTGTCTGCGCGCTCAAAGGTCTCGAAAGTACTGCTCCCAAAGCCATGATCGAAGCAATTTCGCAGGACTGGATGCCATATCGCACCTGTGCTTCGCTGTATCTGTGGCGTGGTCTCGGGCAAGGTGTGCTGCAATCGCTCTAGCGTGTTTCATATAGTATGATTGGGTTCTATGACAGATACGCACCTATATGAACATGATGAGGGCGAGTCGAAGTATCACTTCGACCACCTCGGTTGTGATGAAAAAACTCTCGAACTATTCGCTTCCCTCGCTATCCCCGATTCATTTTTAGCGCGCATCGTTCGCGTCGATCGCGGCTTGCCGCTTGCGTCGAGCAGGCGAGGGACCGGCCGAGTAGAGCCTTCGAATCATCTCTTGAAAGCGGGCAAACGCGATGCCGCTTCTCGCGCAGCCGTCGGCGATTGGGTGGCGCTCGTATCGCCTGCAAGTCATGAGATGCCCATCATCGAAGCGATCTTGCCGCGTCACGGAACGTTTACGCGCAAAGACCCCGCAGACATCGCCAACGAGCAAGTCGTCATCGCCAACATCGATGTGGTGTTCCTCGTCCAAGCGCTCTCCGGCTCGGGGGTCAATGTCGCTCGTCTCGAACGTGAGTTGGTGATAGCTTTCGAAAGCGGCGCCACTCCCGTCATCGTGTTGACCAAGGTCGATCTCATCGAGAATGATCAGGCGCTGGACGGTCAGATCGCATTGGCGCGATCGGTCAGCGCGGGAGCGCGCGTCATCGTGGAAAGCGCGGTGACGCACGTCGGTGTCGATGAAGTCAAAGACCTCATCGAACCGGGAATGACTGCGGCCATGGTCGGCGCGTCGGGTGTGGGGAAATCCACGCTCGCCAACAGACTCGTGGGTTTTGAAATGCAAGAAACCGGCGAAGTGCGCATGGTCGACGACAAAGGGCGTCATACCACCGTCGCGCGAGAGATCGTCGAGATCCCGAACGGAGGCGTTCTCATCGATACTCCGGGGATGCGCTCCATAGCTTTGTGGCGCGGTGACAGGGGTCTGGACTTGGCGTTTCCCGAGGTCGCCGAGGCGGCCGCAAGCTGTAAATTCGCCGACTGCGCCCACATCAACGAACCGGGTTGCGCCGTGCGCGGCGGGGTTGTGGCAGGTACTATCGCCGCGACGCGAGTTGAACGCTATCTCACACTCGTGAATGAGTTGGACGATCTGGCTCGAATGCGTGATGAACAGTCGTGGAATCGCAAGGAAAGCAGGCCTGCGCGAAAGCGCAGCGGACGCGGCTGAAGGCTCTCGGGGAATTCGAAGCATAAAACGTATGTGGAGAAATTGTTATATGTGACGGAATCTGTTGCATTGGTTTTTCAACGTGTTAGTCTTCATTCGGGGCGTTTGTTGGTACCTCCCCCCTCTAATTGACAAACGCCCCCTTATTTCAAGTAGTAAAAGTCCGCCCGAGAGGCGGACTTTTTTTGTATGCACGGCACACGCAAAACCCTGTGCGCTGGGGTATCATAAAATAAGTATTCCGTCCTGTTATTTTTTGGGGTTTATGATGGCAGATCTACTCATTCATCTGAAAAATGTCACAAAAACCTACGATAAGGGCGAAATCCCCTTCACTGCACTGCGCGGGGTCGATTTAGAAGTTTTTCCCGGAGAGTTCATAGGGCTTATCGGTAAATCGGGCTCGGGTAAAACGACGCTCATCAACATGATTACCGGAATCGACCATCCGACAAGTGGCGAAATATTCGTCGAAGGCGCTCCCGTGCACACTTTCAATGAGAATCAGCTCGCTGTTTGGCGTGGTAAAGCGGTCGGAGTGGTATTCCAGTTCTTCCAGCTTTTGCCGACGCTTACCGTTGTCGAAAACGTCATGCTTCCCATGGATTTTTGCGGCATGTATCGCAGTGATGAGCGACTCGATCGTGCCCTGCACTACCTCGAACAAGTCGAAATGGTGGATCAGGCGCATAAAATGCCGGCGGCGTTATCCGGGGGACAGCAGCAGCGCGTGGCGATTGCCCGCGCACTTGCAAACGATCCGCCGCTTATCGTGGCCGATGAGCCGACCGGCAACCTCGACTCGAAAACCGCCGATTCGGTCTTCGAACTTTTCGAACGACTTGTGAAAAACGGGAAAACTATCGTCATGGTCACGCATGACAATGATTTGGCCGCCAGAGTGACCCGAACGCTCAACGTCGTCGACGGACATATTCTTTATGACGTCAGGCGGTAACGCGTGAGCTCCGTTCGTTGGAAAAAAGTGTTTCGTGATTTGACGAGCAATCGTTCTCGCACCGCGCTCGTGGTTCTCTCGATTGCGGTGGGCATTTTCGCCACGGGCGCCATTTTGGGAGCCCGCCAAGTCCTACTGCGTGAATTCGCTCGCGATTATGCCGCAAGCGATCGCGCGTCGATAAATATGCGGACGAGCGATGTCGGGCAAAGTGTCATCGACAAAATCAAAAAACGCAAGGATGTCGTTCGCGCCACCGGTCGACGTATCGTGATAGGGAGGATTCGTCAACTACCGGCGAATGCCGATGCCGTCGTCAACACGGGCGAATGGGAGAAGCTCGAAATAGATGCATTATCCGACTTCAATTCCAAACCGGGTCGCATCCTCAATACTGATTCGAGCCACTGGCCTCCCAAAAAAGGGGAGATTGTCATCGAGGGCGGAGCCACCGCCCTGTATTCGTATAATATCGGCGACACGGTGGAGGTGGAAACTCAGAACGGTACCGCAAAACTTCGCATCGCCGGATTTGTCCATGACCTCAATTCGATTCCTTCGCGGTTCTACCGGCAAGTCACCGGTTATGTCTCCATGGATACGCTGACGAGCCTTGCGGAGCCTGAGGAATTCAACGATATCCTCATCGACGTCGATTCGAGTTCTAATCGAGTGGAGGCGGCACGCATCGGCGCGAAAATTCGCGACGAGGTAGTGCGCCCGATCGGCATTACGGTCGAACGTATGAGCGTACCGATTCCCGGTTCTCACTTTTTCGGCGACATTTTCAAAGCCGTATCGGTGCTTTTGCTGGCGATGGCATTGATGGCGCTCGCTCTTTCAGGTTTTCTCGTCGTCACGACGACGAGCGCAATCCTTGTGCAGCAGACTCGGCAACTCGGCATCATGAAGGCAATCGGTGGGCAGCGTTGGCAAATCGCTCGCATGTATGTCGGACTTGTCTTTTTGTACGGTGTGCTCGGCGTGATAGTCGGTATGCCTTTCGGAGTGCTGTTCGGGCACAAATTCATACAGTATGCCGCGAGTGTTTTGAATTTCCATGTTTACGACAGCAGTTATCCCACATGGGTGATGGTGGTTCTAGTCGGTATCGGCACGCTCGTACCCGTTCTGGCCGCCGCCGTTCCCATCGTCGCGGGAGTCAAGCGCCCGATTGTCGATGCATTTAATCCGGATGCGTTGTGGGACAACTACGGGCACGGTCTCATCGATCGACTCCTTGCAAAAATCCACGGGCTGCCCCGACCGACTGCGTTGGCGTTGCGCTCGACGTTCGCGCACAAAGGACGCTTGGCACTGACGCTCGCCACGTTGATACTTGCGAGCGGTGTGGTCATGGCGGTGTTCTCCGCGCGTGCATCACTCACGCAATCGGTCGATAATGTCGGCTCTTGGTGGAAATACGATGCCATGCTCAACCTCTCCACGGCCGCTCCGCAATCCTCTCTCATGACGGCTGCGAAAAAAGTCGACGGCGTCACGTATGCCGAGACGTGGCTTGACGGTCGCTCAGCCATCGACCGACCGGATGGGACGACAGACGAGTCCTATTTCACTCTCGGTGTGCCTGCGAACACGAAGGTCCTCGATTTTCAGTATTCATTGGGGCGTGCGCTCAAACCGGGAGAAAAAGGAGTCGTCCTCAACACGGAGCTTTTCAACGACGAGCCCTATCTCACGCCCGGGTCCGCGGTATATATCGAGATAAACGGTGTCGTGCTCAAACGGACTGTCATCGGTGTCGCCACCGGCTCGCTGATGGGCCCCTATTTGTTCATGGATCGCGACGATTTGGCCAAAGCGATGGGAATCGAGGGCTCGGCTACGCGCATCGTGGTCAAAGCCGGCTCCGGCGTCGTGGCAACGACGCAGAGCCGCATGGGAAATGATCTCGAGCGGCAACTCGATAGGGCCGGTTTTGCGACGTCGTCTGTGCAGACGCAGGTAAAGCAGCTCGATACGACGAGAGGGCAACTCGGTATTCTCGTCACGTTTTTGATCATCATGGCCTCGGCGCTTGCGCTCGTCGGGGTGATAGGGCTGTCGGGTTCTATGACTTTGACCGTCATAGAATCGACGCGAGAAATCGGCGTGATGCGCTCGATAGGCGCGAGTCACAAATCGATATTCGGCATCTTCATCACGCAGGGACTGGTGGTCGGTACCATAGCGTGGTTCGGCGGGGCGCTCGTTTCTTATCCGCTTTCATGGTGGTTGATGAAGGCGCTCGAATCGGCGCTCGGTATGCCACTTGCCTATAGATTCAGCTGGGCGGGTGTTGTTGTGTGGTTGGTTGCGGTTTGGATTATCTCTGTGCTCGGATCGTTGTTGCCGGCATGGAGAGCGAGCCAGGTGTCGGTTCGCGATGCGATAGCATATGAATAAAGAAATGATGCAGTACTTCATAGACGGCTACAATGCAACCATGCGTGATGAGGAGATGGCGCAGTACTCGAAAGAGAACCAGCGCGAGATGCTCATCGCACGCGTCGGAAGCGCCGGCTCGCGTGTGCTGGGCGTCGGCAGGTATACGGTCGTCTTCGACGCCCGAGACCAATGGCAGTCGGTAAGCGAGCAGCGGGGCGCGGTGAAAATCGTGTACGCGCCGGATGCCGATACCGATATCGTCGCTCGTTGCAGTAAAGCAGGCAAAAGCATCACGGTCGTCACCGATGACATGCGATTGCGTGCGCGAATTTCACAGGATATCGGACGGCACGTAAAATTTTTACCGACGAATGTGCTTTTCGACGAGCCGATTTCGCACAAAACAGTCAAGAAGAATACAATGCATACTGATGTGATCGAAGGGCAAGAGCCGATAAAAAATGCGCGTGGTATAACGCGTGAGCTCGAGAAACTTTGGCTCGATGAGGATGGTGAGTAAATGCCGGGTATCGGAACGATTGTCAATGTTTTTGCGATTCTCGCCGGGACCCTCTTGGGCTTGACGGTCGGCAAAAAGATTCCGACCCGAATCCGTCTGAATGCTGAGAAAGCCATCGGGCTCGCCATCATGATAATCGGGTTTTCAGGAGCGCTGAGCGCGCTGTTCGAACTCGGAGCGCGAAAAGATGTTCTCGGGATGTACGCCTCCATTATTTTGGTGGGTTCTCTCGTGGTGGGCACAATGTTCGGCGAGTGGTGGCACATTGAAACACGATTAAAAAAGCTCGGGCTTCGGCTGCGGTCGAAGACATCTTCATTGCGGCTCGGCAGGCATGACGACGATCACAATATGGTCAAAGGATTCGTGACATCGTCGTTGATCTACGCCGTCGGGGCCATGGCGATTCTAGGTGCCGTTCAAGACGGCCTCGGGAATCCCGCGACGCTGTATCTCAAATCGGTTCTCGACGGCGTCACCTCGATATTCCTCGCTTCCACCTTAGGCGTCGGTGTTGCATTTTCAGTCATCCCCGTATTTGTTTTACAAGGGTCCATCGCGCTTCTTGCGTTTTTCGCCGGCAACGTGATTCCCGCGGTTGCGATTTTGGAAATCGAGGCGATCGGGGGAGTCCTCATCGTTGCCATAGGCTTCAATATCCTCGGTATCAAACGTCTTCCCGTGGCAAATATGCTGCCGGCCGTATTCATTGCGCTGGCAATCGGTTGGGTATTCGCTTAAATTGAAAACAGTTCAGGGTGAGCGGCGTCTTAGTTGAGGAGTATACGTGAGCAAGATTAAACAGGGATCGGTCGCAATCCATCCCGAAGACACGATCGGCTACTGCATCATCTGCAACAAACTCGTGCGACGTACGAAAAAAGCCAAGTGCGCGAACGGCCATGAGGCCGTTGCAATGCAAGGTGCACAAATTTTGGACAAAAATGAGGAAATCCCGGTTCTCCCGAAGTTTCACTGGGGGGCATTTTTCATGGCTCCGGTGTGGGGTCCGGCTTACGGTGTGTGGGCCGGCGCGATTATTTTTCCGCTCTGGTTGGTGGCCGACTCGGTGATTCGCTCGGCCGTATACGGCGTCGGACCGAGATCGACCGTTTTCGCAAAAGTGATGACATACGGATCGGCTGTTCTGATTTCGGTAGTCACCGTCGGGCTCATGGCGTGGATGGGCTGGCGTGGGTGGGGCTCCGCGTGGAGGAGCGTCTATCGAACCGGCGCGTCGAAAAAAACGTTCGCGCAGTTCAAAAAGACCCAGTATGTTTGGAGCGCTCTCGCCGCATGCATGTTCGTCTGCCTGATTGCCGGTGCCGTTTATTATTGGATCAATATTTTGCCGGCGCAAATGGCGGCTTTGCGCTAAAATCAGTTCGTCAAATCAGATAGATGGGAACGTGTAGATGACTTTTTTGCAATCGCTTATCATGGGCGTGGTCCAAGGCCTGGCCGAGTTCTTGCCGGTGTCCTCCTCGGGCCACCTCGCTTTGTTGGACATGTTCTTCCATATCAAAGACGGCGGGATCGCGTTCTCGGTGCTGTTGCATGTCGGGACGCTCCTTGCGGCGATAGTCTACTTCCATAAAGATATCTTCGACCTGCTCTGTTCACTCTCTCCGAAGAACAAAGAGATGAAAGCGGAACGAAGTATTGTGCTCTCTATCCTCATCGTGACTTTGGTGACCGGCCCGATCGGTCTGCTTTTCAACGGTCCGATGGACGCCCTGTCCAAGAATCTCGTGGTGTTGGGCCTGTGCTTCATCGGCACAACCGTGGTTTTGTCGGCGGCGGAGTACTTCACGCATAACAGCGGTAAGCGCGAGCCGGAATCGCTCGGACCCGTGCGCGCGGCTTTCATCGGCCTCGTACAAGGCATCGCGGTCCTACCCGGTCTTTCTCGCGCGGGCATGACGATCGCCGGCGGGATGGCGACCGGTATGAGTCGGGAGAAGGCGACGCGTTTTTCCTTCTTGGTATCCCTGCCGATCATCGCAGCGGCTGCGCTTCTCGACGGCCTCCACGTGATAAAGGGCACCGCAGTGCTGCCGAGCGCCTCGATCTGCGCGGTAGGGTTCATCGCTTCGGCCGTCGCCGGCTACTTTGCCATCGCCATCATGATCGACTTGGTGAAGCGCATCAAACTTTATTGGTTTGCCGGTTACACGTTCATTCTCGGTGTCATACTTTTGGCTCTTCATTTCTTCGGTTGATAAACATGGAATCAGACCCTTACCGCAAACAGAGAGAGACGCTTCAACCGGGTCGAGCCCTTCTGATGCTCGGCTCGGTTCTCAAAGCGCTTGAGGGCGAGAAGGTGCTCAAGAGTGCCGATATCGAGGTATCGCTCCTCGTTCCGCCGGTCGAACTGCGAACCGGCTGTGATTTGGCGTTGGCCGTTTTCGATTATCAGATTCTGGCTGCGCGCAATGCTCTCGAGGCGGCCGGACTCGTCATCACCGATCACCGTGATTCGCTTGTCGGCACCGCAAAACTTTCCGATGTCGTAACGCATGAATATTTTTCAGGTACTGACGGAAACGAGTATCTTATGGTGCGTGCCGGCAACATGAAAATCACGGTGCGCACACACGATGGTCTTATCGTCAACACCTCCGGGGGAGGATGCCCCGATATCCCCTATCTC
Source organism: Coriobacteriia bacterium (assembly GCA_016649875.1). Lineage (NCBI taxonomy): Bacteria > Bacillati > Actinomycetota > Coriobacteriia > Coriobacteriia bacterium. The sequence goes on along the minus strand of JAENWW010000014.1, from coordinate 24,192 downwards.
AATCTCGAACTGGTGGGAAAAACCACGGATCGGGCTCCTCGCCCCAAAGCTCTCGGGAAGACATTGTGTGGGCTCATGCTCGATCGTGCTTTCATGGAGGCTACCCGTATGATGGCGGTTTCGGATGCCTCCGCAAGAAATGTCGAAGTCTCGCAGAGAGGAGGGGTAGCACATGTCGCTTCTTGTCGTGGGAACGATCCCCTTCCATCCCGGTGAACTTTTCGAAGGGCGCGTTGCCTATGAAAATGAGATTTTGACCGTCGGAGATGTCGCCGTGCCCGATTGCCAGGGAACTGCGGCAATGCTCATGGCCGCCTTGCAAGTGACGAAGCATTTCGCTTCAGCCCCGCCTTATGCGGTGCTGGGGGGAGATATCGGCGCCGGTGACGGAACGCGCGCGGCATATGCGGCGCTTACGAAACTGCTCGAATCAGATGGCGAGAAGCCGAGCGTCATAGCCTTTCACTATGTACAGCCGATTATGAGCCTGATGCGTCACGCGCTTGAAAAAATTCAAGAGGTTTCTCCGCAGTCTCGCTTGGTGGCGGATGCCGGGGGAATGTATGCTGCTCGCGCGGCGGGGCGGTCGAGCGGGTTCGACCTCCTCACGCCTGATGTCGGCGAAATCGGGTTTCTTGCCGAGCCGGGTGCCACGCATCCCGCCTATGTGGCGAATTATCTTTTCGGACAAGAAGCTTTCGACCCGGTCAGGCTCATCGACGAGGCGTATGCGCTCGGCACGGCATCGAGAGTTCTCATCGTCAAAGGGTCGACGGACTATGTCGCCACGGCATCGGCCGCACCCCATATCACGGCGACGATTCATGAGCCCGACATCCCCGAGCTCGAAGCAATCGGTGGTACGGGGGATACGGTCGTAGGTCTTGCGAGCGGACTGATGAGTACCGGTGTCGAGACGGAACAAGCCGCGATTGCCGCACTTCGGATCAATCGTTTGGCCGGACAAAAAATCGTTGCCCAAGTGTATACACCGGTTCGCGAGATGATCAGAGCTTTTCGCGGTACAATTTTCTCATGCATACCATAGGAAAAATACTCGCTTGGTGCATCAACACGGTTCTCGCATTCTTTGCGCTGATCGCCGTTTTGCTCATCGTGCTCGCCTTCACCGGTTATGATACCAAGCCGCTCATTTCGGCCATCAAAGGAAATCTGGCGTACTCGCAGGTTGCGGTCGGTCTCGCCGATAAATTCGAAGCTGCGCAAAAAGTCCAAGTTCCCGAAATCAAACCTGAAGAGGGATCGAAAGTCGTCGCAAAAAAGACTTCGTTTCACTTCGAGGGAAGAAAGTACGGAGTACAACCTGCCGTTAACTCGGCCGTGTACCATGGCGCCGTCGACGCGAAGCGCAATGTGACGACAGCTGTCGTCGAGTCACCGGCGGCCATGAAAAGTGCCTATTACAACGCGTTTGTAAGCGACCCCGAACAGGCGTCGACCATCGAGTCGTTGTGCACCGCGTTTCGTGCAACAAAGGGGAAACGTAATTTTTCCTCGGATGAATACGCCGAGTTCCTCGCGAAATATGTGCAAAGCTTACCCTATGATTTCGAACGAGCTTCGGTTAACAATTCCGATCGCACGCTTGTGGGGGACCCGCGTTTTCCGGTACAGACTCTGGCCGACGGGACCGGTGACTGCGATGAAAAATCATTTTTACTTGCAGCGCTTCTTAAGCACGAGGGATATGCGTGCGCCGGATTTTTATTCGATAAAGAGAAGCATATGAGTGTCGGCATCAAATCCCAAGGAGCCGGTTACGACGATACCGGGTATGAGTTCATCGAAACGACGGGCGCCTCCTATATATCGGAGGTCCCCGACGAATTCGTCGGAGGAATCAAGCTCACTTCGACGCCGCAAGTCATCGTGTTCAGCAAGGAGGGGAAGTCGTACAGCGCCTCCGCCGTAAACGATGTGGCGCTCATACGAGAAACGCGTGACAATGCGCTGTCTTCTGCTCCCGCCAAGAAAGTCCAGGCCGAGCATGCGAAGAATGCGGCGGATTTCGCAGTTTACAAAGCGCAATATGCAGCATGTTTCACTGCGTACAACACGCTTCAGGTCACGGTTAAAAAAGACGGTGAAGACGCCCCCGATCTCAAAGACCGCGTGCAGGCGCTTGCATGGATAAAGCAAAATGCATGGTGGATGAAGTAATATTTTCCCTCCTCCAGTTGTGTTCTTTATTCAAAGTATTAGGTTTATCGGGGAAATTGCTGTATGTTAAAGCATATGAGTAATTTTGCAGAACTCGGGCTCTCTCCCGAGATATTGGCCGCAGTTAATAAACTCGGCTACGAAACACCAAGCCCTGTACAAGCCCAAGCAATCCCATTCGTCCTCGAAGGACGAAACGTTGTTGCGTGCGCACAGACAGGCACAGGCAAGACGGCCGCATTCATGTTACCTTTGATGCAGCTGATATCACATTCTAAAGGTAAAGGGCTCGCACCGCGCGCCCTCATTGTTTCCCCCGTACGCGAACTTGCAGCTCAAATTGAAAAAGTTGCTCGCACTGTTGCCCGACAAAAGGACCTACGCGTGGGCGTAGTAGTCGGCGGTGTTAAATATGGACCTCAGCTCGATCGCCTTGCACGCGGCGTCGATGTCTTAGTAGCCACACCGGGTCGTTTGATCGACCTGATGAGTAACAAGCATGTCGATCTCACGAAGATCGAGATACTTGTCCTCGATGAAGCTGACCGAATGCTCGATATGGGCTTTTGGCCTCAGATTCAAAAGATTATGGCTCAGATTCCAGAACGTTCGCAAAAACTGTTGTTTTCTGCCACCATCGGTCGTGAAATCGATAAGATGGTCGACACGCACATGCCGAACCCGGTACGTGTGGAAATCGCCCGCAAGGGAATGACCGCCGATAAAATCGCGCAGGTCGCGATGCCGGTCGTCTATAGCCAGAAAAGCGATTTGTTGGTTGCAGTCATCGACCGTATCGCAACAGGTAAGACATTGGTGTTCACCCGCACGAAGCGTCGTGCCGACAACGTGACGCGTATTTTGCGCAAAACCGGGGTCAGGTGTGAAGCGATTCACGGTGACCGATCTCAGGCACAGCGCACCCGTGCTCTCGAGCAATTCACCAACGGTAAGATAGATGTTCTCGTTACCACCGACGTCATCGCCCGCGGTATCGATGTCAAGAATATCGATCACGTCATCAATTACGATACGCCGGCAAACCCCGAAGACTACATCCACCGCATCGGCCGTACCGGCCGTGCAGGAGCAAGCGGAAATGCAATCACGTTCCTTTCGCCTGAAGAAATCAACGATTTCCGCAACATCGAGTATTTGACCGGACAGCTTATTCCGGTCGACGATCTCGAGGAGTTCCCCTACGGTCCCGGCCGTATCGTTCCTCGTGAGGATCGCTCGGTCGTCAAGAAAAAGGAAAAGCCGTTTTCACAACGGAGAGGCGGCGGACGTTCTCGCTACGGCAGGAGATAAGTTCGTATTACACAGGTAATCTTGAAATGCACTTCGGAAGTTCGACTTCTGGGGTGCATTTTTCATAGCCCACTCTTTTCAGAAGCTTTTTCCTCTTCCTTCAAATGCAACAGGCGTTCTTTGTTGGGTGCCTCTTTGAGTAGAAAATCAGCCCAAGGCGTGGTGACGGAGCCTGTATTCGCCTCCCAATGCAGCAGGCGATTGTAAAACCATGCCAGTTCTTTCGTCACGATTTCATCTGTATCTTGAGTACCTGTCGCATAAACGAAGGCCGTGAGCCCGTAAAATACCAAACCGAGCGCATGCGTTTCGACATGCACCGTTGCCGCGGCGTGCCCGCAAGCACGTGCCGCAGCTTGCGCAGCCGGGTTCTCTTCAGCGTCCGTCGCTGCATTATGAGCGGAGAGGATGGCCTTTTTCGCCACCGACATTTTGATTGCACCGCGAGACCACGCTGTTGCCATGTCCAAGGCGGTTCGAGGTCGGAAGTCGTCGGGATAGGCATCTTCGAAAATCGCCAAGATGCGTGGCGCACAGTCGAGCGTCCACATTACCAAAGTGCGGTGCGTCTGCTTTTCAATGAGGCTTCTGAGCGGTTGAATGCATTCGCTTTTTCGGGAGAATAGGAGTTTTTTCATCGGAGCCTCATTCCAAGTACTATTACAAGTTTGTTTCCAAAACATAATCGTTCACAAAGGCTTAACATTAGCAGAACCCATTGGGCGTATAGTTTAATTAGTGTTTTACTTTTATAAGCGTTCCCACCACTTACTGTATGCAACCGATTAAGGAGATGCAATGCTAACTGATCCAGCGTATGCCCAGGCGAAAGAAGATGCCGTTAAGCGCATCAGGGAAGCAAATGTGGAGTTCATCCATCTTTGGTTCACCGATGTCCTCGGTTTCTTGAAAACTCTCGTCCTCACCATCGATGAGCTTGATGTAGCCATGAACGAAGGTATGGGCTTCGACGGTTCTTCGATTCAAGGTTTCGCCCGTCTCGAAGAGTCGGATATGATTGCTTATCCTGACCCGAGCACTTTGCAAATCCAAGAGTGGCGCCAGTCGCAAGAGATCGTTGCCATCATGTATTGCAACATCGTCACTCCCGAAGGCGAGCCGTTCGAGGGCGACCCTCGCGAGGTTCTCAAGCGTCAGCTCCGTCGTGCCGCCGCGCTCGGCTATACGTTCAACATCGGACCCGAGCTCGAGTTTTACTATCTCAAAGATGACAAGACTCCTCAATTCGTCGATAACGCCGGCTACTTCGATCAGTCCGTGCGCGACACATCGTTCGACGTTCGCTCGGATACCGTTCGAGAGCTTCGCAAAGCCGGAATCCAGGTCGAGTACTGCCACCACGAAGTCGGCCCGAGCCAACACGAGATAGACCTTCGTTACTGCGAGGCACTCAAAATGGCCGACGCCGTCATCAACTATCGCATGATCGTCAAGCAGATCGCCTCGGAAAACGGTATTTACGCGACATTCATGCCGAAACCGGTTTACGGTGAAGCGGGCAGCGGCATGCACGTTCATCAGTCACTTTTCGCCGGCGATAAAAATGTATTCTTCGATGCCGATAAGAAATACGGTTTGTCCGATACCTGCCGTTCCTATATCGCCGGTATCCTCAAACATGCGCCCGCTTTCAGCCTTGTCACCAACCAGTGGGTCAACAGCTACAAGCGTCTCGTTTCTGGATACGAAGCCCCCGTGTATGTCTGTTGGGCGCACCGTAACCGCAGCGCGCTCGTCCGTATTCCATTGCATCGCCCCGGAAAAGAGAAGGCGACTCGTATCGAGCTGCGTTCACCTGATCCCGCGTGCAACCCTTATCTCGCATTCGCAGTTATGCTCGCTGCCGGCCTCGACGGAATCGAAAAAGGTCTTCAGGCTCCCGAAGATGTCACCAGCGATGTTTATACGATGACTCCTCAGGAACGCACGGCTGCAGGCATTACCATGCTGCCAGGCGATCTCAACGAGGCAATCAATCGCTTCGAGGAAAGTGACCTCATGCGTGAGATTCTCGGTGACCAAGTGTTCGAGTACCTGCTTCGCAACAAGCGCCAAGAGTGGGATGCCTATCGTACGCGCGTTTCTCATTGGGAAGTCGACGAGTATCTTTCGACTCTCTAAAGAAACGTTAAATGCCCTCGTCTGAATTTTCGGCGTGAGCGAAACGATATATCTCTTGAAATAGTCGCACCCCCGGAATCGAAACGGTCATGTTTCGAGTTCGGGGGTGCTTTTTTTGCGCTTATGTATGCCGATTTGGATGGTAGAACACTGCCGATTTGGATGGCAGAATACTGCCGATTTGGATGGTAATACTCTTCTCTGTAGGCTATAATCAGGAAAACAACGTTGTAAGGAATGGCAAATGGGGAAAAAATATTTAGCAAGAATAGCAGATTCAAGACTACGAAATGCGCTGGAATCCAATGGCGCCGTCTGCATTGTCGGCGCAAAGTGGTGTGGGAAAACTGAGACAGCCAAACAGAAGGCTGCTTCAGTTTTGTACATGCAAGATCCCGATCATGCTCAATCATATCTTGCAGCAGCTGACGCAAAGCCATCGGTTCTGCTCAGGGGAAAAACGCCGCGCCTAATAGATGAATGGCAGATGGCGCCGGTTTTGTGGGATGCAGTCCGTTTTGCAGTCGACCAGCGTGGTCTGAACGGGCAGTTCATTTTAACCGGTTCTGTTGTTCCCAAAGATGAGTCCATAATGCATACCGGCACCGGTCGGATTGTAAGATTGCTTATGCGCCCGATGAGCCTTTTTGAATCCGAGGAGTCAAATGGCGAGGTTTCTTTACTTTCTCTCTTCAATGGCCGAGGAGAGTGCTCGTCGATGTCTCAAATGGGAGTCGAGGATATTGCATCCGCAATTGCGAGGGGCGGTTGGCCGGATGCAGTAAAAACAAAAGGTGAAGCGGCGCTGCAAAAGGCGCGTGATTATGTTGATGCCGTCGTAGAGCAAGATATGTCCAGTGTCGACGGAACAAAAAGAAACCCACAAAAAGTTCGACTTTTGATGCGTTCATATGCTCGAAATATTTCAAGCGGGGCCTCCATAGGTACAATACGTGCAGATATTGCCGCCGATGATGACTCACTGTCAAAATCATCGACTGATGATTACTTGGCCGCACTGCGTCGGATATTTGTTATTGAAGAGCTTCCTGCGTGGAACCCGGCTCTTCGTTCAAAAACTACGATCAGAACCTCTCCGACGCGTCATTTCGTAGATCCGTCAATTGCCGTTGCCGCTCTCGATGCTTCACCGGAGTGGCTGCTTTCAGATTTTGAAACTTTTGGGCTGTTTTTTGAATCGTTGTGCGTTCGTGATTTAAGAGTGTATGCACAGGCATTGGGCGGAAAATTGTTTCATTATCTTGATAAAGATGGCTTGGAATCTGACATTGTCATTCAACTTAATGACGGGCGCTGGGCGGCCGTTGAAGTGAAAATGGGGAAAAGCAAAATCGATGACGGCGCAGGGCATCTTTTGGCGCTGAAAAACAAAATTGATGTCAATAGAATGGGCACGCCTTCTTTTCTCATGGTAGTAACTTCAGGCGAAGTGGCCTATGCACGGCCCGACGGTGTATACGTCGTGCCTCTTGCATGTCTTAAGGATTAGCTTCTTTACGTTATGGTATGTTTGACGGCTATCCGCCGATCAGCCAGCGGGTGTACTTACTTTTTGAGAAGAGGTACGAGACTCCGAAGGAAGTGACGATTAAGAAAATCCATACCGCGATGAGGCACGGCCAGCGGATCCAAAAATCATGCATCGTCGCATTCGAAGATAGCAACAGGCTTGCTCGCTGCGCCACCAGCACGAAGAGAGGGTGAATATAATACACCCCGAAAGAAAGGCTCGAGGCGGCTATGAGCGGTTTTTTCACACGAGCCCAGAGCGGTTCGAGTGCGAATGCAAGGGCAATGAAAATGCCGAGATTTAGATTTTTATATATTTCCACCATCGCTTGCGCCGGTTTCGATTGTTTGAAGATATCTGTGAATATCGCCGCAGCCGGTAGCGTAGTGCCTTTCACCGCCGATTCAGCGGCAATCGATCGCTCCGATTCGACCCGCTGAAATTTCGCCGAATGTGCGCCGGCGAGTTTTCCGAAACGAATCATGAACCACGCTCCGAGCGCCATAAAAAACAGGTACTGGAAAATATGCGTGGCATACGACGTGAGAAACGGATTTCCCACGTCATTGAGATAGCGCAATGCATACGGCCATGCCATTGTTTTTACCGCACAAGCGCAGAGGACGATGAGTTCGGCAGACCCTTTGAATGCACGCATGCCCCGTGCAAAAAGAGGCGTTAATATATAAAAGGTGATGATCATCGGGATGAAATAGAGATGATACCAACTGTGCCCCGACAAGAGATAACCGGGAATTCTGCCCATGATGTTGAAAAAAGATTCTTTTGTTGCGATGAGCAGGCGCCAGTTGTACTGCTCACCGTAAATGGCCTTGTTTCCGGGCGTCCCGCAAAATAAAAGTGTGATGTATATCGCCGACCAAAAGAGATAGGGCAATCCGACGCGTTTGAGACGGCCCTTGATGAAGGGCACGAATTTTTTGTCACCCCAAGGTTTGCCCCACACCAACGCCCCCGAAACGAAAACGAAGAGCGGAACGGCGAAATGCAACCATGTGTCGAAATTACCGATATACGATGGTCGCCAATCGAGCTCTCGGCTGGTCATGAGTGTATGTATCCCGAGAACGAGGATGATGGCGAAGACGCGCAATGCATCGAAAGCGAGAATGCGGGTGAAGTATTCGGGGCCACTTGCGGGAGAAGTTCGATTTTCCATGGTACTATCATCGCATATTTGCATGAGGGTGTAGATTTAATGAAGTGAAAGCGACCTTTGAAGTAATTCATGCATACGGGCGTAAACTGTTATCACTTGACTAGCACCTTATTCACATATCGATGTTTTTCACTGGGAGGGCTACTTATGTCTAGTTCAGAAACCAAGAGAATATTACTTGTAGAAGATGAAAAGTCGATTCGTGATGTCGTTTCGGCCTATCTCGAAAGGGAGGGCTACTGGGTGACGCCCGCAGCCGACGGGCAGGTGGCGATCGACCAGTTTCGCTCGCACAGCTTCGACGTCGTCATTTTGGACCTCATGCTTCCGGTTGTTTCTGGAGAGCAGGTGTGTCGTGACATTCGTAACGGCTCGGATGTCCCCATCATCATGTTGACCGCGAAAGGTGAACTCGATGACCGTATCGCCGGTCTCGAACTCGGTGCCGACGACTATTTGGTAAAGCCGTTCTCTCCTCGTGAGCTCATCGCTCGTGTGCGTGCGCTTCTTCGCCGCGCCAATGTCAACGAGGAGCCTCAGCGAGACAAGCTCATTTACGGCGACCTTGAATTGGACATTACGGCTCACCGAGCGATTTTAGCGGGTGAGGATCTCGATTTAACCGCCAGCGAGTTCAAGTTGTTGACCACACTCGCGCGGTATCCGGGACGCGCATACTCGCGCATGGAACTCGTCGAGAAAGTTCTCGGCTATGATTTCGAGGGTTATGAACGTACGGTCGATTCCCATATTAAAAACTTACGGGCGAAACTTCGCGACGATCCGCACGATCCCCGTTTCATTTTCACCGTTCACGGAGTAGGCTATCGCTTCGAGCCGAAAGGCGGCGAGGATGATGGGTCCGAGACTGAAAAAGTCGATGAAACCATCGGAGCCTAACGCTTATGAGTTTCCACATCAAGGGCAAAAAGACATCGACGTGCGACTTGCCGGCATCCGAAGAAGAACTTCCGGTCGCCAAGCCGGTTAAAGGCGATAACAACAGCCGTCGTTTTTCTTCCCGTTTGGCATTTGCTTTTGCTCTTGTTGCGGCATTTACCGCAGTGCTCGGCGGCATCTTGAACTTCATCGTATGGAATGCGCAGTTCGATAAGTACGTTCGTGATAATTTGAGCATAATCGCCCAAGGCATCGCCGCTGCCGGTTCGAACGCATACGGACTTTACGGAGGGTGGAACTTCAGTTCACTTACCAACATTCCTCAAGTCGGAGTGAGCGCGGACGTCGCCGTTCAAATTCTCAATAAAAAGGGAAACATAATCTATGACGAGGCGACCGTGCGGAGCCATGCGAAAGCGATGACGACCGTCACTTCTCAAAATACGAGCTCGACTGCCATCGTCGACATGGATGCACAGCCGACGGGTGAAGTGTTGTCTTCTCCCGTCATGTATTCGGGCGTGCAGGTCGGTACGGTGCGTGTGTGGGCCTACGGTTCGAGTTCATTGTTGACTGCCCGAGATCTCGAGTGGCGCAACTCGTCGATGATCGCCTTGGCGATCGCCGCCATCATATCGATCATCATCGCCTCCATAGCCGGGCTGCGTTATTCCCGCAGCGTGTCACGACCCATCAGCGTCATCGCCGAAACCGCCCAATCTATCCGCGCAGGCGACATGAACGCGCGTACGAATCTCGTCGGCGAGGATGAAATTTCACAACTCGGTATTACGTTCGATAAAATGGCCGACTCCGTCGAGGCCGATCGCGAGCTTGAACGCCGCCTCACCAGCGATGTCGCCCATGAGTTGCGCACTCCGCTCATGGCCATCCAAGCGACGGTCGAAGCGATGGAGGACGGTGTCCTTCCCGCCGATTCCCACCACTTGGGTACGGTTCGCAATGAAACCCGTCGCCTCTCGCGCTTGACCAATGCGATTCTCGAGTTGAGCCGTATAGAAAACGGTTCTTTGCCATTCCATTTCGACCGTATCGACTTGGTCAACCCTGTGCGTTCGGCCATCGACGCGCATTCCGCCCTTCTCGACATGGGTTCGCTTACCCTCGATTCGGAGCTTGCGGAAAATCTTTATATCAGAGGAGACAGAGATCGGCTTCAGCAAGCCATCGGAAATCTCTTGAGCAATGCGGCACGCTACACCCTTGAGGGCGGTACCGTATTCGTCAGAACATATGAAGAGGACGGGCTCGCCGTCGCCGAAGTCAAAGATACCGGCATGGGTATACCTGAGAAAGACATGGGAAAAATGTTCAACCGGTTCTGGCGTGCCGACGCGGCTCGCGCCCGTCAAACGGGAGGTGTCGGAGTCGGGCTCTCGATTGCCAAAGAGATCGTCGAGCGACACCACGGCTGTATCGAGGTCGAGAGCAAAGAGGGTGTCGGAACCGCCTTCAGAATTAAGATACCTCTCGTATAATTCAATAATTCACGGTTAAAAAGCTTCGCATATTGCGTACAATGGAAACTGTGGTGAGTCATCTCTTGCCTTAAGTCAGTACTCAGGGAAAGGTTTTTTGTGCAGCCACTTAACTTTGCGCCCGATGCAAAAGGTAAAGTGCGCGATATCTATGACCTCGGAGACAGGTTGCTGCTTGTCGCTTCCGACCGGATTAGCGCCTTCGATTTCGTCTTGAGCGACCCGATTCCTTTTAAGGGTGAAATTCTCACTCGGCTATCGCTGTTCTGGTTTGATTTCTTCAAAGATGTGATTCCGACGCATTTTCTTTCCGCCGACACGGCCGACTTGCCGCTCGGTTTCGCCGAACAGGCGGATTATTTGCGCGGCAGGTTCATGCTCGTTAAGAAAGCAAACGTGTTTCCAATCGAGTGCATCGTTCGCGGATATTTGGCGGGCAGCGGGCTCAAGGAATATCAAAAAAGCGGAACCCTTTGCGGAATCGAACTACCCGAGGGCCTCGTCAACAGTTCAAAATTCGAGGCACCTCTTTTCACCCCTTCGACGAAAGCTGAAATCGGCGACCACGACGAGAACATCAGTTTCGATACGATGGTCGAACTTCTCGGAGAACAGACTGCCGTCGATTTGCGGGATGCGGCAATGACCGTTTATACGCGCGGTCGCGACCACGCCGCCGCTCGAGGCATCATAATCGCGGACACGAAATTCGAATTCGGTCTCATCGACGGGAAACTCACTCTCATCGATGAAGTGCTCACGCCGGACTCCTCGCGGTTCTGGCCGGCAGATTCGTATGCGCCCGGACGAAACCAAGCGAGCTTCGATAAGCAATATGTGCGCGATTGGCTTGAGTCGACCGACTGGGACAGAGTCTCTCAGCCACCCTCTCTTCCCGCCGATGTCATCGAGACGACGAGCAAAAAATATATTCAAGCATATGAAACGATTACCGGCACGAAATTCGTGCCACAGGGAGTTGCGCAATGAGTAGACGAAGCCCGATGAATGCCCGCTACAAAAAAGGTCAGGAGCCCAAGGGTTCGACGCGCAAGTCGGCTGCTTCGGCAAAACCGATTCGCAAGGATTCCTCCCCCGTGACGAAGAAAACCGCTGCCAAGCAGTCGGTTAAAGAGCGCTATGCGGCGTCTATGCCCGATTCTCCCGAGTACAAGAGATTGCGCAGACTGTGGTGGACGGTGCTCGGAATTGCCATCGTCATACTGGTGATTTCCTTGATTCTCACCACGAAATCGATTGCACCCCTAGTCGGTAAGGGGGGGCAGTACATAAGTCTGGCCATGTCGTGGATTGCGCTCGGTCTGGTCGGTTTTGCATGGTGGATAGACCTCAGACAGGTACGCCCTCTCGTGCAGGCGCACCAACTCGGTGTGTCGGTCGAGCAATATCATGCGATGAGCGCCGCTGCCAAAGCAGCGAGAAAAACCAAGAAGAAATAACACTATCTTTAGGAGGAACTTCTGTGGCACGCTACGATATTTACGTCACTTATCGTGACGGTATTTTCGACCCGGCAGGAGCCACTGCCGCGCGCGCGCTCGGCCAGATGGGTTACGAGGGCGTCAACAGCGTCGGAATCGGGAAATTCATCCAACTCGATGTCGATGCGGATTTGGCGCAGGTCACCGAGATGTGCGAAAAGCTCCTCGCGAATCCGGTAATCGAGGATTATCGTATCGTACCTTCCGAGGAGGACTGATACATGCGCTTCGGAATTGTGGTGTTTCCCGGCTCGAATTGTGAACAGGATGTCGCGCATGCATGCCGGTTCCTCGGTCACGACTTTACCTATATTTGGCATCAGGATACCGACTTGTCCGGTGTCGATGCAGTCGTTTTGCCGGGCGGTTTCAGTTACGGTGATTATTTGCGCTGTGGCGCGGTCGCGCGCTTCAGCCCGGTGATGGGCGAGGTCATCCGGTTTGCGCAGGCGGGACGCCCCGTGCTCGGTATCTGTAACGGATTTCAGATTCTGACGGAGGCGCACTTGCTGCCGGGTGCTTTGTTGCGCAATCGAGGCCTCAAATTCATCTGTCGGGAAGTGCCGCTTCGCGTGGAGGCGTACTGCGACTGGCTCGGACTTGAGACCGGAAGCGTCATAAGCCTTCCCATCAATCACAATGAAGGAAACTTCGTGTGCGATGAAAAGGTGCTTTCGGAGCTTCGCGAGGACAATCGAATCGTGTTGCGCTATTGCAACGAGGACGGCTCCGATAGTGCCGAGGCACCCAACGGTGCGCTCGATAACATCGCCGGGATTTGCAATGCCGAGCGTAACGTATTCGGGCTGATGCCTCATCCTGAACGTGCCGTCGACTCGATTTACGGCAGCGGTGACGGGAAAGCTTTCTTTACCGCAGTTCTTTCTCGCATGGAAGAAGTTGGTGCATAAGTGCCACACGGAGATGTAACATTCGGCGCGGGGTATTACGCCATCATCGGTATATATATTCTCGTTGCAGTGGCCGCGCTCGTTCTGATTTTCGATGCACGCAGGGAAAGAAGGATCGTCGTCCCCGTAAGCTTTCGAGCGGCCGGCCACAAACGCGAGCCTTTGATCGTCTATCAGATCATCGCCGGAATCTATGTGCTCGTGTTTATCGCGGCGCAATTTTCTTTCGTACCCGGCCCGGTGAAAGGTGCGGCGATCATATCGATTCCGCTCATGATTATCACTGAACTCGCGTATTTACTGCGCGTGGTATTCCCGAAAGTGCCCGACGGAATGGTAAAGGCACAAGATGAGGAGTTTGAATACGATGACCGTGATTAAAGATCTCGATGCGGAGGCAGCCCCCGAGCTCGCCGTGCAACTCGGCCTCAAACTCGATGAGTATGAACATGTCGTTGAAGTTCTCGGACGCACACCGAGCGTGACCGAACTTTATATGTTTTCGCTCATGTGGTCGGAACATTGCAGCTATAAGCATTCGCGCAAATATTTACGTATGTTTCCGACGACGGGTGCCCATGTTTTGCAGGGGCCCGGTGAGAATGCGGGCGTCATCAGCGTCGGCGACGGTTGGGCGGTCGCCTTTAAAATGGAATCGCATAACCATCCGAGTGCAATCGAGCCGTATCAAGGCGCAGCCACCGGGGTGGGCGGCATCATCCGCGACATCTTCACGATGGGCGCTCGTCCGATCGCCTGCCTGGATTCACTGCGTTTTGGTACTCTGGACAAGCCGCGTCAACGTTATTTGTTCGAAGAGGCGGTGGCTGGAATCGGGGGTTACGGCAACTGTCTCGGTGTTCCGACCGTCGGCGGCGAGGTTTACTTCGAGGATGCCTATGAGGGGAATTGCCTGATCAACGCGATGGCGATCGGTCTCATGCGCGAGGAAAAGTTGATGCTTGCGCAAGCGAGCGGTATCGGCAACAAGCTCGTATTGATCGGGTCGACCACCGGTCGCGACGGCATCGGCGGTGCGAGTGTACTCGCCAGCCAAGAGTTCGACGAGGGCGCGCAGAACAAGCGGCCTGCAGTTCAGGTGGGCGATCCCTTCGAAGAAAAACTTCTGATCGAGGCGTGCCTCGAATTGTTGGATAAGAATCTGGTCGTCGGTCTCGGCGACTTGGGAGCGGCCGGCCTCACCTCTTCGGCTTCGGAGATGGCAAGTCGCGGCGGTGTCGGAATCGACATCGATGTCGATGTGATCCCGCAGCGCGAATCGGCCATGAAACCGTTTGAAATCATGGTAAGCGAATCACAAGAGCGTATGCTCTCGGTCATGACACCGGAAAACCTCGATGAGGCGCTCGCCATCTGCGCGCGTTGGGGACTTCTCGCCACGGTGATCGGTGAAGTGACCGATACCGGTGATTTCGTCGTGCGCGGAGGCGGCGAAATCCATGCTCGAATCCCCGCACTTCAGCTTGCCGACGATGCCCCGATCTACGATCCTCCCATGTCTCGTCCGGATTATCTCGATGAATTGGCGAACGCCGACTTGAGCTTCATAGACAGAGAGCCCGGTATCGAGAAACTCAACGAAATTCTCATAGGGCTGCTTTCAAGTCCGAACATCTGTTCTCGCAAGTGGATTTGGGAACAGTACGACCACCAAGTCATGTGCAACACGGTCGTTCTTCCGGGAAGCGATGCCGCCGTCATTCGAATAGGCGACACCGGGCGTGGCGAAACGACCGAGCGCGCGATAGCCGTTTCAAGTGACTGCAACGGTCGTTATGTGTATCTCAACCCGTATCGGGGGGCGCAAATCGCATTCGCCGAGGCGGCGAGAAACGTGACGTGTGCCGGAGGAAAACCGGCGGCGATCACCGATTGTCTCAACTTCGGCTCGCCGGAGAAACCGGAAGTGTATTGGACGTTCCACGAGGCCGTCAAGGGGCTTTCGGAGGCGTGTCGATTCTTCGAGGTCCCGGTTGTTTCGGGAAATGTTTCCTTCTATAACGAGAGTTTCGGAGAGCCAATCTATCCGACGCCCGTCGTCGGGATGGTCGGACTTCTCGATTCGGTCGATGAGCGTTGTACCTCCCGTTTCAGGGATGAAGGCGACACGATCGTCCTCATCGGAGAGACCGAAGACGAGCTCGGGGGATCGGAATACCTCAAGGTCGAATATGACACGGTGGCCGGTGAAATACCTGCGCTCGATATGGATTTGGAACGTGCCGTCCAAGAAGGAACGCGGACCGCTATCGTGAAAGGGCTCGCCAAAAGTGCGCACGACTGCTCGGAAGGCGGTCTGTCCGTGGCACTCGCCGAGTGCTGCATCGGCGGTGGAATCGGAGCACAGGTTGCCCTCGATGATGATCTCGATGACGTCGCCTCCCTCTTCAGTGAAACGCAAAGTCGTATCGTGGTCACGTGCGCCGGAGAAGATGTCGAGGCGCTCCTCGACATTCTCGACGGGGAAGATGTCCCTTACAGCGTCATCGGAGAAGTTGGTGGCGATACGCTTGAAATCGAGGGAAAAATATCACTCTCGATTGAGGATATCGTCGAGTTGTTCGATACTTCGCTGGAGCGTTTAGTCGGCGGCGGGTCCGGTCTGTAGGCAGGAAGATTCGAGTTTTCAATTGAGCACTATACATATGATTGCTGTCATGCGCGTGGTATTCTAGGTATCTGTTTTGAACCTATTCAACCTATTTGATGAGTGTCGCTCAAAAATAATCAAGATGTGAGGATGCATGGACCAGACGGAATCCGATGTTATGACGGACCTTGATATTTTCGGTGGTCGTCCCGACCATATGGAAGAAGAGTGCGGAGTATTCGGCGTTTGGGCACCCGATGAAGATGTTGCGCGCCTCACGTATTTCGGCCTTCATGCGCTGCAACATCGCGGGCAGGAGAGCGCCGGTATCGCAGTCGGTGACGGTCATACCGTGACGACCGTGAAAAACCTCGGACTTGTGACTCAAGTCTTCGAAGAAACCGACCTCAAATCGCTTCCCGGAATCGTTGCAATCGGTCACACGCGGTATTCGACGACCGGCGCCTCGAAGGCGTGGGAAAATGCTCAGCCCCATATGTCCTCAATCGGCCGGCAGCTCATCGCGCTCGCGCATAACGGTAACCTCATCAATACGCACGAAATAAGAGAGGAACTCCAGTCCGACGGAGCTCATCTTGCCTCAACGACCGACTCTGAGGCCATCGCCGCGCTCATAGATATATATACACAGAAAACGAGCCATATCCGTGAGGCGATTTCCGAGACGATGAAGCGCATCAAAGGTGCCTACGCCGTCGTGGTTATGACGGAAAACGCGCTCTATGCGTTTCGTGACCCGCGCGGCATTCGTCCTCTTTGTGTCGGCGAGCTCGACAAAGGGCGCGGCTATGTCGTCGCCAGCGAAACATGCGGACTCGACATCGTCGGTGCGAAGTTTTTGCGTGAAGTCGGCCCCGGTGAAGTAATAAAAGTAAGTGAGGACGGATTGCAGATTTTGGACGCGATTCCGGCCGACAGACAGGCCATGTGCATGTTCGAGTATGTTTATTTTGCGCGCCCCGACTCAGAAATCGACGGCGCATCGATGTACCAAGTGCGGCGCCGTATGGGACAGCGCCTTGCAGAAGAAGCGCCGGCGCAAGCCGATATGGTCATGGGCGTTCCCGACTCGGGAGTGCCGGCTGCCGTCGGTTTCGCAAAAAAAAGCGGAATTCCTTACGGTGAGGGACTTGCAAAGAATCGTTATGTGGGACGAACGTTCATCTCTCCGAGCCAAACGATTCGTAAGCTCGGCATTCGCCTCAAACTCAATCCGATGCGTCACGAAATCGAGGGAAAGCGGCTCGTGGTCGTCGACGACTCCATCGTCCGTGGAAACACACTGAAGCAGCTGGTGGGCATGCTGCGTGATTTCGGTGCAAAGGAAGTCCATATGCGTATAAGTTCGCCTCCGGTGATGTGGCCTTGTTTCTTCGGACTTGATATCGATACGCGCGATCAGTTAATTGCCGCCAACAAATCCGTTGATGAAATCCGCCAGTTCATCGACGCCGATTCACTGGCCTACATTTCGAAAGAGGGAATGGTCCGAGCTACCGGACGCGATGAGAATCGCTTCTGTCTCGGTTGTTTTACCGGTGAGTATCCCATGGATGTCCCCGAAAGTCTTTCCGGTAACAAAATGGCTTACGAAGAGGAGTGACGATGGACCGCGAGCAAGATGTACAGATCACCTATGCCGACGCCGGAGTCGACACCGCCGAGGGCGCTCATGCCGTTGAACTCATCCGGTCCGCCGTCCGTTCGACGTATCGCTCCGAAGTAATCGGAGATATCGGCGGATTCGGTGGTTTGTTCGATATGAGTGCCTTCAAAAGCATGGAAGAACCCATTTTGGTATCGGGCACCGATGGCGTCGGCACGAAACTCGTTCTCGCTCAACTTTTGGGAAGGCACAAATCGGTCGGCATCGACTTGGTGGCCATGTGCGTCAACGATATTTTGGCAACCGGGGCTGAGCCACTCTTTTTTCTCGACTATATTGCAATCGGTAAACTCGATTCGATTCTTGTCAGCAATGTGGTCGCAGGAATTGCGGAGGGTTGTCGTCAGGCCGGCTGTGCATTGATCGGCGGCGAGATGGCCGAGCATCCGGGGACGATGGGCGAGAAGGACTACGACCTCTCCGGTTTTTGCGTCGGCGTCGTCGATAAGCCGAAGGCAATCGACGGTTCGACTTCAGAAGCGGGCGATGTCATTCTCGGTCTCGCATCGAGCGGAATACACTCCAACGGCTATTCTTTGGTGAGGCGTGTCGTCGTCGAAGGCCATGAGCACGAGCTGGATGTCCCCGTCGCCGATCTCGACGGAGAAACACTTGCCGAAGCACTTTTGGCTCCGACGCGCATTTATGTAAAGCCGGTGCTCGACCTTTTGAGGTCGGGCATCGAAGTCAAAGCCATGGCGCATATCACCGGTGGCGGTATCACCGAGAATCTCGACCGTGCATTGCACGGCGGTATAAACGCACTCATCGAGAGAGGCTCGTGGCCGGTTCCTCCCATTATCGGATACGTGTGCAAAGCGGCGAATCTCAGCTCGGATGAGAGCTACAAAACATTCAACATGGGCATCGGCTTTGTGCTGATCGTTTCTCCGCAAGTTGCCGATGAAGCGATTCGCAGGCTTGAAGCTTCCGGCGAGAAAGTGTATCGCATCGGAACCGTCGTATCGGGCACGGGCAAGGTCGATTATCGATGATCGCACTCGGGGTGCTCATCAGCGGATCGGGCTCGAATCTGCAAGCGATTATCGACGCAATCGCAGAGAATGAACTCGATGCATCGGTGACGGCCGTCATTTCCGATAAAGAAGATGCCTATGGTCTCGTCCGTGCACGCGAAGCGGGAATCCCTGCATACTTCATCGATCCGAAGAAATATACGGATAACGTGGCGTTCAATCGTGAAATCAGAGATATCTTCATCGATGCCGGAGCCGACTACCTGGTAATGGCCGGGTACATGAAGCTCTTGGGCACGTCGGTTCTCGATGCATTTCCGAACCATGTGCTCAATTTACACCCGGCACTTCTTCCGAGTTTCAAAGGCGCGCATGCCATTGAAGACGCGCTTGGCTATGGGGTGAAAGTCACGGGAGTGACGGTGCACTTTGCGAACGAGGATTTCGATTGCGGTGCGATTATCGCACAGGTGCCCGTCGAGATCGAAGAGGGCGATACACTCGAGTCACTTGCGATGCGCATTCATGAAACCGAGCACGTTCTCTATCCTCGTGTGCTGCAGCAGCTTGCGCGGGAGCAGATACATAGTATCGATAACATAGTGCATATTTTTCCCACCTGAAAAATTCAGAAATGTGGGTAAGCGGAAGGGGTTTGCATGAATACAAGCACATCAGGAAACACTCGGTTCATTCGAAGGCTGTTCCTATCGCTGGCGCTCATGATGGCGCTCGCACTTATCATGGCCGGCTGTTCATCGTCTGAGAGCAAGAAGGCCGCAAACACACAAATCGTCAAAATCGGATTTGCAGGTCCGCTCACCGGTGATAATGCGCTGTATGGTATCTCGATGAGGGATGCAGCGCTTATCGCTATTGATGAGCTCAATGCGATGCCGGCGACAAAGAAGGCCGGCTATACTTTCGAACTTAAAGCAGAAGACGATGCAGGCGATCCCAAACAAGCGGTCAATGTCGCCAATTCGCTGATTACCGATACAAAGGTTGTAGCGCTTGTGGGGCATTTCAACTCCGGATGCTCGATTCCCGCCGCCGCGGTCTATGAGAAACAAGATTTGGCGATGGTGACGGTTTCGACGAATCCCGAGCTTACCGAGGGCGGCTATACGGTTGTCAATCGAATCACCGCGCGCGATGATTCGCAAGGGCCCTTTGCCGCCGACCTCGTCTACAAACGCGGGTTGACGAAGGTGGTCGTCATCGACGACTCGACCACATACGGGCAAGGACTTGCGACCGAGTTCTCGAAAGCTTATAAGAAACTCGGAGGCGCCATCGCCTCCAGCGAAGCAATCCAGTCCAAAGACGTCGACTTCTCTGCGCTCGTCACCAAAATCAGGGAAGAGGATCCCGAGGCGGTTTACTACGCAGGTGCGCATACCGAAGGTGCACTCATCGGCAAGCAATTGCGTAATGCGGGGTTGGATGTTCCTCTCATCGGCGGCGAGATGATCTATACGCCGGATTATATAAAGTTCGCCGGTTCGACGTGTGAGGGAGATATTGCAACTGCGCTGGGACTTCCCATCGCCGACCAACCGAAGGGTCCCGAGTTCTTGAAGAAATTCAAAACTCGTTACAATAAATCTCCGGAAGCTTATGATACCTACTCCTATGACTCGACCATGATCATCGGGCAGGCGGTGCTTGATGCGCACTCGACCAAGCCGGTCGATGTGAAGAAGGCCGTTCGAGCCATTAAGTATGACGGCGTGACGGGTAACGTGTCGTTTGACAGCAAGGGCGACAATGCCTCCCAAGTGATATCCGCCTATATCGTCAAGAACGGAAAATGGCAACCGCTCAAATAGCTCGTTTGTGCTGAAAAGTTGCTATAATCAAAGACACCCGACCCACTTGTCGGGTGTCTTTTTTTATTAGGATGTATCGTTAAGGAGAAAAATGACCAACCCAACCATTAAACGTGCATTGGTTTCTGTTACCGATAAAACCGGTGTCGCCGAGTTTTGTAAAGTTTTGGAAGAAGAATTCGGCGTCGAAATCGTTTCAACCGGTGGAACCGCAAAAGTGCTTGCCGAGGCAGGTGTGAATGTGCGCCCCATTGACGACCTCACCGGTTTTCCGGAGATGATGGATGGACGTGTCAAGACGTTGCACCCACGCGTGCATGGCGGTCTCCTCGCGCGACGGGATGTTCCTGCGCATATGGCTGCGGCCAAAGAGCACGGAATCGGCATGATCGATTTGGTATGCGTGAATCTGTATGCTTTCGAGGCGACCGTGGCAAAACCCGGAGTAACCGAAGAAGAGGCAATTGAGAATATCGATATCGGCGGTCCGTCCATGCTTCGCTCCGCTGCGAAAAATTTTGCAAGTGTCACGGTAGTCACCGACCCGAATGCCTATGGAACGATTCTTGAAGAGATGCGTGCGAATAACGGCGCGACTACAGAGGAAACTCGGCGCGCTTTGGCACAAGAGGTGTTCTATACGACGAGTGCTTACGATACCGCGATTTGGCACTATTTAAGCCATGAGGGCGACATCAATCGGCTCGATGACACCATTGACGCACGATTCGAAAAAATTCAAACGCTGCGCTATGGCGAGAACCCCCATCAAAACGCTGCATTTTACGCCCGCCCCGGCGATATCTCTCACACGTTGGCGAGTGCAGAACAGCTCCAAGGAAAAGCACTCAGCTATAACAATATCCTCGATACCGACGGCGCCTGGGCGGCCTGCCGTGAATTCACCGAAGGTTCCTGTTGTGTGATTGTAAAGCATACGAACCCGTGTGGTCTTTCAGTGGCCGGAGATATCGTCACCGCGTATCAACAGGCGCACAAATCCGACCCGATTTCTGCTTACGGCGGAGTGATGGCATTCAACGAGACGGTGACCGTCGCGCTCGTTAATGCGATTTTCGGCAATAAGCAGTTCGTCGAGGTCATAATCGCTCCCGATTTCGAGCAGGAAGCGCTCGGTATCATCTCAGCCAAGAAAAATCTTCGTATCCTGAGGACCGGCGGCATACATAAAGCCGGCGGTTATATGGAGTTGCGCGCAGTCGAGGGTGGTGTCCTCATCCAAAACGCCGATGCCGTTTCAGAGGACCCGGAGACGTTTACCGTTCCTTCGAAGCGTCAACCGACCGCTGCGGAATTCGAAGAACTTTTGTTTGCGTGGAAAGTCGCCAAGTGCGTGAAATCGAATGCCATCGTATTGACGAAAGGCAAGGCGACGGTCGGTGTCGGTGCGGGGCAGATGAATCGCGTCAACTCCGCTCGTATCGCTTGCGAGCAGGCCGGCTCAAAGGCGAAAGGCGCCGTTGCCAGTTCCGATGCCTTCATACCCTTTTCGGACTCCCTGGAAGTCGTTGCGGCGGCCGGCGTCACGGCAGTCATCCAGCCGGGCGGATCGATTCGCGACGAGGAAGTTTTGAAGAAGGCGGATGAACTCGGAGTCGCCATGGTCTTTACCGGGCATCGTCACTTCCGCCACTAGCATACGCTTCGACCGGGCTTCTTAAAGTTGACGAACCGCGTTCGGACCTTTGATTCCCGCTTCGACGAGGGCTTTTTGAAGGAGTCCTACGTAGTTTGATTTCACGTCTACCTGCTCCGTATAAGAGACAATCGGTATAACGGTATTGAAGGTAATGCCCGATGCATCCGATTTTGCGAACTTGACCGAAGCCTGCTCGCCTTTGTAGGTGTAGGGTGATTCGTGCATTATTTTATTGGCTAAAGCAAGCGCAATCTCCTCAACTTTTTTAGTGTCGCTGTTGTAGGCGACGGTGGTGGGGATGACCAAAATGAACGCCTTGTTGCTTCGGCTGAAGTTCACAATCAAAGATTTACTGAGCACGGAGTTCGGAACGATAATCACTTCTCCGGAGAATCGCCGGACGGTGGTGTTTCGCCATGTCACATCTTCGACGGTACCTTCTTCTCCGCTTTCGAGCCGCACGAAATCGCCGGGCACGATTTGCCCCGAGGCTAAAATTTGGATGCCGCTGAAAAGATTGTCGAGAGTCGACTGCATCGCAAGGCCGACGGCCAAACCGCCGACGCCCAATGCGGTGACTATCGGTGTGATGGAAATGCCGATGACCGACAGGATTCCTGCCAGGCCTATCATCCAAATAACTACTTTTGCGAGATTGCCGAAAAGGGAGCTCGACGGCAGTCGTGTGTCGTCTCTCGAAGAGTAGAAGGTGATGAGGCTCCCCGCTACGCGCGCGATGAACGCGACGATAATGATGATCGTCGCGATTTTCAGATAAATCGAGAGGTCGCGATAGACCTTCGAGGGAAGCGGTGTTTTCAGGTAGGCAATCCAGAAACCGGTCAACGCCGCCATCGAACCGATGAGCCCGTGAAATGAAAGTGCGAATGCATGGGCGATACGGCTGCCACTTTTAGTTGCGCGCTTGCGAATGAATGTTGCGAGCAGTTGGTCGAGCACGACACCGGCTATGAGCCAGCCTCCGAACACGAGAACGGCGTATCCGTATTGCTCCCAGAAATTGGGAAAATTATTCGGTATGAGTCCTGACATATAGTTCCTCCTACTACATATTGTATCGTCATCGGAAGGCAAAATCATGTTCATACGATATCGGTTGCTGATTGTTCATCTTTTCTCCCGATTATCTTGACCTCGTGGCTGTTGCTTGTTAGACTAATTAATTGCTGTATTGCAACATAATGCGCCATTAACTCAGCTGGTAGAGTCGTGGACTTTTAATCCATTTGTCGTAGGTTCGAGTCCTACATGGCGCACCAACAAACATTCAAAACTCCTCTTTTGTGGGAGTTTTTTATTTGCGCGATTCATGAAAATGCATCGTTTTTTTGTCGAGTCTTAAAGATGACGATACCGAGATCGATTTGTTCCGGTAGAGCATGGTTGCCGCTTGCGTTTTCCTCCGCCCGGTCATTTTAAATAGTTATAAAATGTTATAGTCATTATCAGAATTATTTATATCTAGGGAGGAACCGATGAATAAAGAAGTAAGCGTGAAAAAGGTCCAAGCAGATGCAGAGGAGCTGTTCCGTTCGGGCGGTTTGTACTGTTCGGAGGCGATTGTCGCAGCTATCCGCTCAAACATCGATCCCGATATGCCCTCGGAGTTGGTGAAAGCCGCATCGGGCTTCCCGGTGGGCGTCGGTCGTTCGAAATGTATGTGCGGAGCGGTGTCGGGTGCCGTTATGGCAATCGGATATTTCTTCGGCCGTTCGGAGCCGACGAATCCGCAAGACCCCGATTCGGCCAAGTGTCTGGATCTTGCGAACGAGGTCCAGAAGGCATTCCGCGACAGCCACAGAGTTTTATGCTGTTCGGTCCATACCAAGGGGATGGACTTGGCGGCCGGCGAGAACAAGAGCCAATGCATCGCCTTCACCGGAGAGATGGCCGGTGTGGCAGCCGGGGTCATCGTCCGTGAGCTCGGGCTGGTTTCGCTAGATTAATCGATTATCAGTAAATTTGCGGAAAACCCCGGCGTTCAGGGCGGGGATGTAGAGCAAAGGTCTTGGTTCTTAGTCTGATGTCTGCTGCTGTTCTACATACTTCTGAATAATGGATATCGGCGCGCCGCCGCAGGAGGCAGCAAAATAGGATGGGCTCCAGAGCGTATTCTTCCAGTACCGCTTTTCAATGTCTGGTCTTTGCTTGCGGAGCAAACGGCTTGAAACACCTTTCAGACTATTCACCAGCATAGCAACAGCCATTTTCGGCGGATACTCAATGAGAAGGTGAACGTGGTCATGT
>JAENWW010000013.1 GCA_016649875.1 Coriobacteriia bacterium | reverse complement strand
TTCATGACTATATCAAGTGGTACAACACAGAAAGGATTCAGCTTAAACTAAAAGGACTGAGCCCGGTGGATTACCGGACTCAGTCCCAAAACGCCGCTTGAGGATTTATTTATCCCGTCCAACAAACGGGGTTCACACCATTTCGGACGCGTCGTTTTTTAGTGCAGATGATTCAAATGTTGCGAATCCATTGAGACCGAAACAAGTCTTTAAGCCTCATGTACCTCTGCGGTCGGATCTTCAATCCAAGCGAAGATGAGCTTGGTGGGAGCAAAGGTGTAGACATTTGCAAGGTAGACATGAATCATGGTGAAGCAGATAATGCCCCACATAATCCAGTAGTGTACGATGCGAACGGGCATCAATGCGCCGCCGCCAAATCCCGCGCCCGGATCAAACCATCCTGAAATCATATTGATTCCGGCCTGGAAGAACCCGAGGTTTTGGGTGACGGGCCACAGGCAAAAGCCTGTGTATCCCGCAAGAAGAATCAACACGGGAACCATCAAGTAGGCAATCTTTTGCAAGGAAGCATACTTTGCCGAGATGAGGTAGTCCTTCTTCATGAAGAGGTAATACTTCACGGTCGGCCAGAGCTGATGGCGGTTTTCCGTCTGGGGAAGCCAGTTCTTGATGTCTGTTTCCTTCTTGCGTGAAGCAAGTTGGTTTGCAGACTTAACGAAGAAGCTCATGATGATACGAGCAAACAAGTTAATGAGAATGACAAACATCCAGAAGAAGTGCGTGCCACGAGCCCATCCCATGAACCCACCGAAGAGCGGGAAGTGGATGTAGAATCCTGACAAAATCAAGAAGAACATGGACAGTACGTTAATCCAGTGCGTAATGAGAAACGGCATTGGAGTACCTTCGCGTAGTGGCTTGTGCGACATTATGAAACACCCCACTTTCGAGAGTAGACCGTGCCTGTTTTACCGGTTTCGCGTTCAATCACGTGAACGCCGCAACCGACTCAAGGATCAAAGCTGCGAACGATACGTGCAGCTTCAATCGGCTTCTCGACATCGGCGACTGGAGTACCTACCAGAGCCTGTTCCATCGGTCCGAGAACACCGCTCTTGTCACGAGGAGAGAGGTCCCATGTCGAGGGGGCGACAACTTGGTAGTTATCGATACGTCCACCCTTGACGTTGATGAAGTGTCCGACTGCGCCGCGAGGAGCTTCCCAGAGGCCGGCGCCTGAGCCGTCTTTAACCTCATAAGGCTCGAAGAACTTCGCATCGCCGGCTTTGACTACTCCGACGAGTTCGGTGACCCACTCGAGAGCCCAGTCGCAGATGAGTGCAGCTTCCAAGTTACGGGCGGCTACACGACCGAGCAAGGATACCAAGACGGTCGGATCATTGGTGCCGAGCTTACCGAGAGCGTAATCGACAATGCCCTTGATGGCCTTGTTGCTCTCGTTTTCGGGGCTGAGATAGCCGACGAGCATACGAGCGAGCGGACCGACTTCCATCGGTGCGTCGTCATAGCGAGGAGCTTTGGTCCATGAGTACTTACCTTCGAGGTCGTACGTTTTATCCGTCCACTCGCTGATTGCCTTGGTTTTACCTTCTTGCGGGTTGAGACCGGAGGGAGAGGCATACCATGAGTGCTCGACGTACTCTTTGACCTTGGACACATTCGGCTGAGATACGGTAAGTCCTTCGGCGGTCTTGATTATGCCTTGCGGGAGATAGCGATTCTCGGCCTTTTGATCCTCACGGTTGAAAGCACCCCATGCGAGGAAGTTTCCACAGCCGCCGCCGTAAGACAGCGCGCCTTTGTAGAAACCGCCGATGGCGAGGGTATCGGGAACCATTGCACCCCAGACCCAATCGCGTACTTTCTTCCAGCGATAGAGGAGGTCGTCGATTTTTTCTTCGGTCGGAACCCAAGCGGTACCGCCGGCGACCGAGGTCATGACGTGGGGGAACTTTCCTCCGAGCATGGCCATGATACGAGCGGCTTCAGCTTGCATCTCGAGTGCTTCGAGATAGTGGGCGACACCGATGAGGTGAAGTTCTGCAGGCATATCAGTCGCATAAAGTGCGTCGGCTTCAGCGGGGTTCTTGACAGGATCGATGCCCCACCAACCATTGCTGAAGATTGAGAGATCGCCGCCGGCGACAAGCGCTGCGAGACGATCCTGGACGGCCTTGAAGTCAGCAGTCTTGGTCCCTGCGGCCTCGGCGAGTGCGTAGGTGTCGGCGATGTTTGCCTGCAAAGCTTTCGCAGGGTTGACATAGTCGAGTGCGGCCAAGGTGTAGAACCACAGGATGTGGCTGTGTACGAATTCTGCCGCCTCGAGGATGTTACGAACTAAACGGGCTCCGTTCGGAATCGTGAGACCTGCGGCAGCTTCGACGGCCATTGAAGATGCGTGACCGTGCGAGGTAGGGCAAACGCCGCAAATACGCTGGGTGACATAGAACGCGTCGGTTGGGACGCGACCCTTGAGGACTGTTTCCATTCCACGGTACAGCGTGCTTACAACCCATGCATCCTTGATGACCCCGTTTTCGGCAACTGCCTCGATGCGAAGGTGACCTTCGATTCGGGTCAGTGGGTCGATGACGATATTGGTATTGGCCATGATTTAAGCACCTCCTTGTTTCTTTTGGTGCTTAGCGTCCCATTCTTTGACCGTTTCGGTTTCGAGATGGGCATTTTTGCCGATACGACCGGCTGCTTTCATACCGAATCCGTGAGCAATAAGACCGACTGCCGCAACCGCACCGATTCCGGCTGCAAGTTTCGTGGGCTCTACGCCGCCGCCTTGTAGGCCGAAGACTCCTTGACCGACACGGCGATAGCGTCCGCGGAACGGAGCGTTGTTGTCGACCCAGTTAAAGCTACCGCAACCGATGCACGGTCCGCCGGACTCGACACACCATGAAGTCTGATCATTCCAACGGGTAATCGGGCAACGACGCTTGGTCTGAGGACCTTTGCAACCCAGCGGATAGAGACAATAACCCTTCGCTTCTTCCTCTGAACCGAATTCATACACGAATTCACCGTTCTCGAAGTGTCCGCGGCGGGGGCAGTTGTCATGGATGGTCTGTCCGTAAAGATACTTGGGACGACCGTACTTGTCCAATTTCGGTACGAGTTTTTCCAGTCCGCCGAGCATCAATACATCGATGACGACTGCGGTGATCTCCTCCGGATTGACAGGGCAACCGGGAAGGTTGACGACAGGTGTCGCGATACTTTCGGAGGCGAGATACTGGGAAACGCCGGTACCGCCTGCAGGATTTGGATGCGCACGCACCCAACCGCCGTCAACGGCGCACGAGCCGACGGCGACGATGGCTGCGGCATCCTTTGCGAGGGTTTTGAGTTCCTCGATGAACGGTTTACCGGCAACACGAAGTGTGTTTCCGCCAAGCCCTGTCATGACTGCACCTTCTACAATCAAGATGTACTTACCTTTGTTAGCCTCGTGGCTAGCTTCAATTGCTTGCTCCGCATACTCGCCGGTTGCCATTTGGATAGTCTCCTGAGAGGGGATAGAAAGCAAATCCAAGACAATGTCGGCGACGTTCGGGTAGGTGGCTTGAGCGATAGATTCTGAACAACCGGTACATGATCCACCGTTAATCCAGAGCGCAGGGGTTAGCCCTGATTCAGCTGCTCCTTCGACTGCTGCAGCAACCGATGGCACCATAGCTGAGGACAGGCCGAGAACTGTAGCGGTCGAGCCGCAAAACTTCAAAAAGTCACGACGCGATACACCACGCTTCTCGAGCTTCTCATAAAATGAGATACCCGCATTCGTCATGCCATACACCTCCTTCTTCTAAAGCAAATCGATAATTTGGTAACGAAGAAAATGTCTTCCGACAATTTTTTCGCACCCTTCCAAATATAGAATGGGTGGGCGATGCAAGCTCCTTTCAAACGCCCGTTTATAATGTGAAAATGTGAAAAAAGGAAAAGACTCTTTTCTTTCTATAAGTTTAGTCTATTTATGGGGATTCGGTGTATAAAATTTTCAATAATGCAAAGAGGGGATTCCCCTGTCACGAACGACTCGAAACACGCGGGGAACGCCTGCATAGAGTCGTTTTTCAAGAGAGCTTTTGCGGCTCTCAAGCGCGGTAATATCCGGAAAGTGTGGCAGTATCGAGCACATGCCCCTGCATTTTACGGTAAAGCTCATTGAGAAAGAAACCGGAGCCGAGATCGAGCATGGTGTCGAGTGCGAATACATGGAGTTCGTAAAGATGGTCCGTGTCCGGTGGGGACATGCTTGTATAGTAGCTGGATTCTTCGATTGAATGAGCGCCTGCGAGAGGCGAAACATTGGAATTCGCGCCCTGTATGAAGTGCGAGTTCGAGATGGATTCATTTTCCGCGACCGTACTACGGTTGAGATTGGCTCCAACCCAGTGAATCCAAGAAAAGCCACAAACCGGAATCGCATCCTTATCTTCGAGCCAAAAGGCGAAAGACCCGGTGTCCTTCGGTGCTTCTGCGATCGAGAACGGTATTGAATAGTCTACTTTCCCGAAGGAATTCTTTTGATTACCCCGTTTTCCGAATCGGTCGAAGAAATATCCGCGCTCCAAACCGGTCGATGTGACGTTCATTTTTCCCTCACCTCTTTCATTACCGGATGCGATTCGTAAAGTATCGTTTCGGCTATGCACCGTATTCAACGTGATGGTCCCCGGTGGAAGATGGAACTTCTACGAGCATGTTTCATTTATAAAGAAATTCATAAAGAAAGTTTTTTAAGAGCACGAAGAGCATTGAAAATGGCGAGCACGGAGACGCCGACATCGGCAAAAACTGCGGCCCACATCGAGGCATACCCGAATGCGCCTAACACCAAAATCATACTCTTAATTGATAGCGCCAGGATAATGTTTTCCGATGCTATGCGTACGGTTTTTTTAGCCAGAATGATGGAAAGGGGGATATTGGTCAGACGATCATCGGTCAATACGATATCTGCAGCTTCGATGGCGGCATCCGATCCCAAATGACCCATTGCGATTCCAATGTCCGCACGCGCGATGACGGGCGCGTCGTTTATGCCGTCTCCAATGAACACCAGGTTCCCGCGGTTTTCTTCACGGGCCATCAATTCTTCCGTTATTGAAACCTTATCTTCCGGGAGGAGCTCGGAGTGGACGCTGTCGATTCCGAGCGCGCGTCCGACCTCATCGGCCACACTTTTCATATCCCCCGAAAGCATATGGATTTTTCGGATCCCCAGTTCATGCAGCGATGCAATGGCTTTGCGAGCGTCTTCCCGCAAGGTATCGGATACTATGATCCATCCGGCGGGTTTCGAGTTTATCAGCACGAAATGTGCGCTTTGTCCCGGTGAAAGTGCACTATCACCGAACGCATCGAACAGCTCGGTGGCGCATCCGAGAGCCTGTTTTACGAGGTGGGCGTTTCCGACGCGAATGACATTCTCGTTGACTCGAGCCTCGATACCGAGGCCGGCAAGTTCTGTCACGTCGGTGATTCGGTAGGCGTTCGATTCTCCTTCAAGCAGATTTTCGGATTGCGCTGCATCGCGAATCGATTTTGCAACGGGATGGTTCGAGTGCGCCTCGGCCAGTGCGGCGAACCGCAAGATTTCTTGGCGTGTGTAGTAAGGGCCCTCGGCGTCGAGGCTACGCGAAGCCCTGTTTTCATAGGGCACGACGCTTACCACAGAAAGCGATCCCGTGGTGAGCGTGCCGGTTTTATCGAACACGATCGTATCGGCCTTCGCGAGCGCTTCGAGGCTTCGACCTCCTTTAATGAGCACTCCGTTTCGTGATGCTCCGCCGATTCCTCCGAAAAAGGTGAGCGGTACAGAAATTACGAGTGCGCAAGGGCATGAAATCACAAGAAATACGAGCGCCCGGTAAATCCAATCATCAAACGATACAGGCACTCCTGCAATTTTTAGAATCAAGGGGATTACAATTCCGAGCACGAGCGCGGCCGCAACGACGGCGGGGGTGTAATAGCGTGCGAAACGAGTGATGAATTGCTCCGAAGTCGATTTATTGTCGCCGGCATTTTCCACCAACTCCAAGATTTTTGCGACGGCTGAATCGTCGTATGTGGAGGTGGTTAAAATCTTTATGGCATTTGATCCATTGACGAATCCCGACATGACCTCATCACCGGGGGCGATGGTGCGCGGGAGCGACTCGCCGGTCAGCATGGAGGTGTCAACCGGAGAAGTTCCGAAAATTATGCGACCGTCAAGTGGGATTCGCTCTCCGGGTCTGACCAAAATGAGGGAACCGACTGCGATACATTCCGGAGAGGTCGTGTCGAACTGTGACAGGTTTTCGGAAGTGGTGAGACTTATGTCTGCCGAGACTTCCTGCGGTGTCGCCATGAGGTGTGCCGTATCGGGTCGAATATCCATCAATGCACTGATCGACGTGCGAGATTTTGCGACGGCTTGTTCCCGGAAAGTTTCGCCGATTTGGTAGAACAGCATGACGGCGATTCCCTCGGGATACTGACCGATGAGGAATGCTCCGATGGAGGCGACGGACATGAGGAAATTTTCATTCAAAGGCTTGAATGCAATGAGGCCTTTTGCTGCTTTGAGAAAGATGTCATAGCCCGATATCACCAGTGCCGCGACATACAAGGCAATCGACAGAGAATGGTGCGAGGTCGATTGGAACAGGTAGCCGGCAACGGACAAAATGAGTCCGATTCCGATGGTTATGCCGCGGTTTCTCAGCTCATGATTCTGGATTTCATCGTTTATTTTCGACGAAGTTCGACTGTTTTTTGTCGTTTCGCATGAAGAGCAACTGCAGTCAGACATCGTTCACACCTCCGTCTCGGGAGGAAAGAACAACAGGTCCTCGTCGACGGGGCGGGGTGCGACCTCACCGATATGGGAAAGACCTTGGTCGAGAATGGTGAAAACATGGTCGTCGGCCAGAGCGTAGGAAATTGTTTTCCCTTTTCTGACGCCGCGCACGAGCCGACCGTTTTTCAAGACTCGGAGCTGGTGCGAAACGGCCGACTGCGTCATGCCGAGGTTACAGGCGAGATCGCTGACACAATAATCTCTTTCGGAGAGCGCATAAAGAATTTTAATGCGAGTCGAATCTCCGAATATCTTAAAGAGTTCGGCTAAATCGTAAAGAGTTTCCTCGGAAGGTGATGGTGACATAAAATCTCCTAACATGTGAGCATATGTTCATATGTTAGGAGATTGAGAAAGAGATGTCAAATCAAATAAACGGCATTACCGCGTAAGCGATTGAGTTTCGTCGTGTACGGATTGCTCGCAACTGCGCATGGCCGAGATGGTCGCTTCGAGTAAATCGTTGAGCTCCATATCGAGCATCAGCGCGCCTTGCTCGATGACTCCTCTGTCGCAACCTGCGGCAAATTTTTTGTCCTTGTATTTTTTTCGCAAGCTTTTCAGTTCCATGTCTTGTGTGCTTTTGGAGGGCCTCATCAACGCCGCCGCACCGATGAGGCCGGTGAGCTCGTCGGTGGCGAAAAGAATCTTTTCCATTTCGTGCTCAGGCTTGACGGTGGAACCCGACATTCCATATCCGTGGCTCACCACCCCATGAATGAACTCATCGCTCGCACCGATTTCTTTGAGGAGTTCGGGCGCTTTGACACAGTGCTGCTCGGGATATTGTTCGAAGTCGATGTCATGGAGCAATCCCACGAGTCCCCAAAATTCTTTTTCATCATCATAACTGCGCCCTTGCGCGAAGAAGCGCATGACGCCCTCCACAGTCAGCGCGTGCTGAATATGGAAAGGCTCTTTATTGTACTTTTGTAATAGATCGAGAGCTTGCGCTCGGGAGAAATTCTGGTCCATGGACGGAACTGCCACCTTTCAACAATATGTTTAAGTTACTTCTAAACAGTTTACCGGATAATTTGCGAAAAGCCCCGTCGTTCAGGGCAGGGATGGATAGCAAAGGTCTTGGCTCTTAATCTTGCGTCCGCTGCTGTTCCACATACTGCTGGATATCGGTGGACGACACGACTATCCTGACCTCAATAATAAGTTCTTCGAGAAAGGATTTGCTCATGACGGAGAAAAAGGTTTTTTCTGCGGAAGAAGCACAGACGATAGGCGCCGAGCTCGGTATAACGTGGGATAAATATGACGTCGAGCAATTCAGGATGGGCATGGATGTCGAATTGGAACACGGGCGCGTCGATGCGCACACCGATGTGACAGACGATGACCCGAAGACCACCGGCAAGATCGCCCTGGCACACCTCAACGAGTATCCCGACTATTACACACGCCTTGCAAAAATGGAAAACGAGGCCGAGGATTACTGGACCGGTAAAGAATAGTCGAGGTCTGTCACATGGACGGCTGGACTATCGTTATGATGCTGATCCGGCGTCGATGATTTGCTCTCTCTGAGGGGCTTTGCGAATTGATTGACGACTTTTTTCCATAGGGCTTGGGTCTCGATGAATTCACGATAATGTTTTTTGACGTTTTTGTGATATTTGTCCAGTTCGACCAAGATGTTTTCAAAAGCAGGTTCAGAAAAAAACTCGCAAATACTGGGGATGGTCGACTCGAGACGTACTCTCATGTCATCAATCAGTTTTTCATATTCTTCAGGTTGGGTGATGTAGAGAAATAACGGTTTATAGCGAACCCATCCGATACATGCGTCGTAAAACCTTTTGACGTTCTTTTCATCGTCGGATGAAATGAATTTCAGTTTGGTCGGCAAGACGCCTTCCAGCAGATGGTGATAGGTCGAAAATCCGTCATGAAACGTATAACAAGGAATCGATAGGACGGTTCTGTCGGTGAGCAAGGTGCTGAGGAACGCATCTTCTCCCCGTGCTCCCGGCGGATTGTAAAAGGGCAAAGCGCGCTTCGCGTCGGTCAGATTGATACAAAGGTTTGAGCCCGAGATGAATTTTGCATGATTGATTTCGGGCACTTCGTATGCCACGTCGTTTAAAAGTATCGTGGTGTCCGCATAAGTGACGCCACCGTTTTTCATGACCCGCTCTACCGAACTCCAATTGATGATGTCGTTGCTGATCGCTTCGATAAATAGGCGGAAATCATCTTTATTCAGTGTTTCATCGAATTCGATGTTGGGAATGGGCGAAACATATCCGCAGTGGTGGCCATGCGTGACATCTGCTTGGCTTATGTATTCGAGGTGGGTGGAAAGGATTTCTTGGCCACCCCACAAAGCGGTTCGCTTGGTGTCGGCGACCGTTAAAGGATACTCATCGTCGTCAAGAAAAATCAGATAGTCGATATTATTTTTCAATGCGTAGTAAAGTATCGCATTTCGTTGTCCCGCATAGCCTTTTTCAAAGATTTTAATCGCTTCGTTTGTTTTGATGACACCTTCATGGACAAGACGATTGATCTCTTTTGTCATGTTGTTCTTATCGATGAAGACGATGTCGTCAAGTTGGTCTTTGAGTTTCTGCTGGATGTCGGTGTAATCTTCGCTCTTGGTCTCATTGTAGGTGAGATCGTATGCGACAAAGATGTTGAGGCTGACGTCGGCATTGTCGACGAGACCGGATTCTTTCCAGTTGTAGATGTCGGTCGAAAGGACATCCTGGAAGTTTTTTCTTCCGGTGGCAAAGCCGATACCGACTTTTAATTTCTTATTGCCTGACAATGCGAGTACCTTCTTTCTTGTGGCAAGACAGAGCGCTGCCGAATTTTTTGTAGGAGATTTCTTTTTGAAAGAATTTCTTACACATCGAGGGTATATTGCTACAATATGGAACACTGAATTTCGTGATTACGTAGCAATAATATCCGAATTACGACCTTCGAAATAGGTCGGCAGAATGCAATTACGCCCTTTCATCATGCTCTCGTTGTGCACGTATTGCAAGGCGAGCCATCGCGGGATAACTCAAAATCATTCACTTATTTCTTCCAGTGATTTCCCCATGGTCTCGCGACCGAAGATTCCCACTACGAGTGCCACGAGTGCAAATACTCCTGCAAGGAGAATGAACACGTATGAATAACCGGTTTTCTTTCCGTAAAGTTCATAGATTACCGGCACGATGAACGGCGCAATGAACGCGCCTATGCGCCCGAACGCCGCCGCCCAACCTGCACCGCTTGCGCGAAATGCAGTCGGGTACATTTCCGGAGTGTAAGCGTAAACGCAGCCCCATGCACCGAGGCTGAAGAAGTACAAGAGGCTGCCGAAAGTCAGGATTTCTGTGACGTTTCCGGCGTGCCCGAAAAGCCATGCGGCTACGGCTGTTCCGGCAAAATAGACGGCGAGAATCTTCTTCCGTCCGATTTTTTCTATCAAGTATGCGGCGCTGAAGTAACCGGGCAATTGCGCCAAGCACATTATGAGGGTGAACTCGAAACTTTTTACGAGGTTAAACCCCTGTGCCACGAGCAATGTCGGCGTCCAGAGAACGAAGCCATAGTATCCGAAGTTTATTCCGAACCATACCACCCACAAGACGATGGTGCTGCGGAGATACTTGCGTTTCCATAGATCCGAAAACGCGACATGCGGTCGTGCCGAAACCGCAACTCCTTGATCGGATATTCCAGGCGTAGAGTGTGCGGCCGATGTCGAGGGTTGAATGCCTGCCTGAGACTCCATGATGCTCACGAGTGCCTCAGCTTCGTCGGTGCGTCCTGCGCGTTCGAGATAGCGCGGTGATTCAGGCACTTGATGGCGCAGAACGGCGGCGAATAATGCGGGTATACCGCCGACGATGAACGCGATGCGCCATCCATAAATCGGTATGAGGAGAAAAGCGACGAGGGCTGCAAGTATCCAACCCCATGCCCAGAAGCTTTCGAGAATGATGACGTTGCGACCGCGAATTTTTTTCGGTGAGAATTCGCTGACCAGGGTTGACGCTGCCGGGAGTTCTCCTCCGAGTCCGAATCCGGTGATGAATCGCAAACCGAGCAGCATGTAATAGCTGGTGGAAAATCCCGAGAGAATACTGGCGAATCCATAAATCAACAACGTGAGCATCACAATGTTACGGCGGCCCCATTTATCGGCGGCCATACCCGAAATTGCTGCGCCCACCGCCATGCCGAGCATGCTGATGCTGCCGAGTAATCCGAGCTGACCGGCGGTGAGGGCCCAGCTTTTTCCAATGGTCGCCATAACGCCTGAAACCATCCCCTGATCCATGGCGTCAAACATCCAGCCGATACCGGTGAGGAGGAGTATTTTCTTAAGAAGGGGAGTGACCGGTAGCTTGTCGATACGCGAAGAGATGCTCAACTCTTTGTTCCTAACAATCGATTATTTTTTGGTAGACGACGACATCCAGCGATTTTCCGAATTTTTTTCCAACTTCTTTATAGCGGGCACACCTTGTGTATCCGCACTT
Source organism: Coriobacteriia bacterium (assembly GCA_016649875.1). Lineage (NCBI taxonomy): Bacteria > Bacillati > Actinomycetota > Coriobacteriia > Coriobacteriia bacterium. Next base: position 28,151 of record JAENWW010000013.1, on the reverse strand, counting down.
TTCGAAAAGCTTCACGCTTGCGGCGTTTTCTCCGCAAATCGTCGCCAAGAGGACGTGCAGTTCTTTTGTGGAAGCGTAGCTTTCGATGAAATCGAGCGCGAGGTTTCCGATCCCCTTGCCGGTGAAGTCGCTTTTCAGATAGATGGTGACCTCGGCAGTGCCGTCGTATGCCTCCCTCTTTTTGAACTGGGTCAATAGCACGTAGCCGCATAGACTTTCGTCTTGGAATATGACGAAAGTCTTATATACCGGACTCTCGAAAATCACCAGATCTTTCATTTCGTTCATTGAAAGTACATGGGAGTGAAAGGTCGCAGTCGTGTGCAATACGTAATGATTGTAGATATCCAAGACCACCGGCAAATGCTCGGTGGCAAGTTCTGCGAATTGAATGGTATCCATTGAGGTAGATCCTTTCCGAATTTCTGTAACTCGCGTGCGATGACATAATTTTGGAAACATATCTAAACATTTATTTATATTTTGTTAAGCTGTTCCCACTTTTGCCCTAAAACCTTTTCAATGAATACCTTGGCAACATCTGGATCAAACTGGGTGCCGGAGCATCTCATTATTTCGTTTATGGCTTCTTCCTCACTCAAAGTTTTATCATAAGTCCTATCACTAGTCATAGCATCATAGGAATCTGCAACGGCAATAATCCTTGAAGGCAATGAAATTTCTTCGCCCTTAAGACCTCTCGGATATCCTTTTCCATCCCATCTTTCATGATGCTCAAGAATATCCTCTGCTATTAAAGGAAATTTAATGACCGCGCTTAATATTCGATACCCTATTTCAGGGTGTCTCTGCTTCTTTTCCCATTCATCTTTGCTCAGCTTTCCGGGTTTATTGAGAATTTTTTCATCAATTTCCATTTTCCCTATATCATGTATTAGTCCAGCTGTTCTAATCTGAAAAACATCATTCTCATTAAAATCCATCTTGGTTGCGATAGCTTCACAGACTTCACTAACTCTTATAGAATGCGACCGCTCTATGCTGGTTTTTTTGTAGAGCGTATTCAAAATCAAGTCTATTGTTTTGCTTCTAGCGCCAAGACTTTCAGAGTGCTTATGCTGATACATACGATCTTCAGCATATTTAAATATCTCTTGAAGATTTTCTTCCTCGTTGCTTTTTGTTGCGTAACCAAAGGAAATAGAAATTTCAATGTTGCCTACTTTTTCTTTTAAGGACAAATCCTTGATACGTTTAATGATTCGTTCTGTTTCAAAAGCATCCGTTTTAGGCAGTATAATAACAAATTCATCCCCTCCGAGTCTGGCAATAATATCGTCAGCTCGGCATGCGTGGTTTATCACTCCTGCTGCTTTCCTGAGAAGCTCATCACCCATGGTATGTCCAAAGGAATCATTGATCAGTTTTAATCCGTTTATATCACCCATAACAATAGTTAGAGGAAAGTTTCTTTTTGTATCAAGTCTCTTTAATTCTTCTTCATAAAATCTTCGGTTGTACAGCCCCGTAAGATGGTCATGATTAATTGAACGAAGGATTTCTTCTTCAGCCTTTTGCCTATCGGTGACATCATGAACGAAACAGATGAATAATTTTTCGTTTGGTATAAAAGTGATGTTATTGTGTACGTTGAAGAATGTTCCATCGTTTTTACGATGTCTGCTGTTAAATTGATCCCATCCTTTATCGATAATCTTTTGGACACGTGCGTCAGTTTGTTTGTCCGATTCATCAAAATCCAAATCGTTGATATTCATGGAGAGTAAAATCTCTCTGGAATATTCGCTTATTTTGCAATAGGCGTCGTTGACTTCCAAAAAACGGCCCTCTATGTCCAAAATAAAGAACCCGTCAATTGAAGTTTGTGTCAGGGTTTTATATCGTTCCCCGATTTTAATAAGGGATAAATTGGCTTCCCTTAGATCATTCTGATCTTTTGATTCCTTCAGCGCTCTTTCCATAGAATATTTCAGACGTCCCAATTTATTTTTTAAAATATAATCCGTCGCGCCTTGCTTCAAAAGTTCCACGGCGGATTCTTCTCCTATGAACCCGGATACGCATAAAAACGGCGTGGATGGGCATATCGATTTAGCATGCTCCAGTGCCGCGAACCCGTCAAACCCGTGCAAAATAAAGTCCGCAAGAATCAAATCATACGTATCTTTAGATATCGCTAAAATAAAATCCGCCTCATTTGTGACCACATTGATTTGGATTTCGGATCCGAAATTTTCAAGTAAATACTCTTTTATAAGTTCAGCATCCATGGGGGAATCTTCCAAGGACAGTATATGCAATGGACATTTCTTGTCATTTTTGCACGTCATAAGTTCCCTCTATTCATGGGGCAACTCGTTGATAATCAACCAAAAGTCCGTCAGCTGTTTTAACATATCTAGTAAAGAAGAAAAATCAATCGGTTTTACAATATAGGCATTTACTCTCAAGTCATACCCTTTTATTAAATCCTTTTCCTCCCGGGAGGACGTCAGCATAATAACAGGAATGTGCTTGAATTTCGCATCTTTTTTAACAATTGTTAGGAATTCCAGCCCATTCATTCTTGGCATTTTCAAATCCAATAAAATCATACTGGGATTCATTGTTTTTCTGTCTTTAAAGGGGCCTTCAAACCTTAAATATTCCAACGCTTCTATACCGTCACGGGTTACAACGATTGGATTTGCAATTCTGTTTTCTTTTAATGCTTCCAATGTCAGCTCAATGTCCAAGGGGTTGTCCTCGATATAAAGAATAGTTTTCATTACCATTTTTACCTTTCCTTTCTTTTAATTAAAGAGAAGAAGAAGGCGGCCCCTTCTCCGACCTTGCCTTCAGCCCAGATTCTCCCGCCATGTCTTGCGATTATTTTTTGAACGGTTGCAAGTCCTATCCCGGTGCCCTCGAAATTCTCTTGAAGGTGCAAACGTTGAAAAACTGTAAATAATTTTGCTGCGTAGTTCATATCGAAACCTGCGCCATTATCCTTGATATAGTAAATTATTTCAGTCTCGTTTTCTTCTGCGCCAATGGATATTTTCGCCAGATCTTTTTTCTTGGAAAATTTTATTGCGTTTTCAATAAGGTTATTCCAGACTGATTTTATCATTTCAAGGTCACCGAAAGCGGGTGGCAGGGGATTGATATGGAATTCTATTCTGTGCTGTTGGTCCTGCTCTCTATTAGGTTGAATCAAAGCATCCACTATTTCATTCATATCGAGCAACTTTTGGTTCATTTCTAGTCTTCCGGTTCTTGAAAATTGAAGCAGTCCATCGATTAGCTCTCCCATGTTCGTAGCAGAAAGAGAAATGTTGTCAAGATAACGAAGGCCTTCTGCAGGAAGCAGGTTCGTGTGTTTTTTCACTAATAATGAAATGTATCCTGTTATATGTCTTAAAGGGGCTTTCAAATCATGGGATACGGAATAGGAAAACGCTTCTAACTCTTTGTTCACAGATTCAAGCTGAGCCGTTCTCTCAGCGACGCGAGATTCCAATTGGTTGTTAAACTCTTCTGTTTTTTTCCGCTGAATAAAAAGTTCTTCGTTGGCAATGGCTAACTCCACAGCACGTTTCTCTTTTTCTTCGTTTTGGATAACCAACTCTTTATTTGCAATGATTAATTCTGCTGCGCGCTTTTCTTTTTCTTCATTTTGAAACACCAGCTCTTTGTTGGCGATAAGTAACTCTGCCGCCCTGTCCGCCTTCTCACCAGTTTGAAAAGCCAGCTCTTTGTTGGCGAGAAGTAGCTCTGCTGCTCTGTCTGCTTTCTCTCCGCTTTGAAAGACAAGCTCTTCATCAGCAATCACTAGCTCTGCTGCCCTGTCTGCCTTCTCTCCAGTCTGAAAGATGAGCTCTCTATTTGCCAGGACTAGCTCTGCTGCTCTTTTATCCTTTTCGTCATTTTGAAACGCCAGCTCTTTGTTGGCTACAACGAGTTCCTCCGCACGTTTCTCTTTTTCTTCGTTTTGAAAAACAAGTTCTTTATTTGCAATGATTAATTCGGCTGTTTTTTGTTGAACGATTGATTCAAGATTGTTTTTAAAATCAATAAGCTCGTTTTCATATTTTTTTATTGCAGAAATATCCCTTACAGCAGCAAACACTCCGATTATTTGACCTTCATTGTCTTTATGCAGGGATGCATTATATAAAACAGGAATGGATGATCCATTGATATGTTTGAGATAAAGTTCATAATCAACGACCTTGCCAACATCAAAGACTTGTTTATATCCAGCGCGAACCTTGTCAGGCTCGGTAAAGTATTCTGAAAAGTCCGTGCCGATTATCTTTTCTTTAGGAAGTCCTGTAGCCTTTTCTGTTGCAGAATTGGCATCTGTTATTATGCCATCGGGTCCTATCGTTACGATGGGGTCAAGGCTTGCTTCAAGCAAGCTGCGGTTATGTTCCCACCCCTTATTTGCTTTTTCCATATTCTTATCTCCAGTCAATCAGAGCACTACCATTGTAGTGGATATTATATTTCCTTTTTTATGAGGCTACACGTGACATCAAGATAATACACTCAACATGATGAGTGTGCGGGAAAAGGTCGACGGGCTTAACCTCAACGATTGAATATCCACCATTAACAAGCAGTCTTAAGTCGCGAGCAAGTGTGGCGGGGTCGCACGACACGTAGACGAGTTTCTTGAGGTACTCGAGTCAGGTAATTCAAAATCAGTGTTGTAAGTTTTCTTTGAACCAGTCCGGGTTTTCGGTGTGTATCGGTAAAATTTCTGTCGGGTTTGTTTTTGCAATCAGCTGGTTTATGGCTTTGGCATCGGCGTGCCCGCTTGTGTGCAAAGTTATTACCTTAAGTCCCAATTCTCGGCAAACTTTCAAAAAAGTTTTCACGGACTCTGTCTCTTTGTATCCGTCCCAAAATGAATAGATGAGGCATCCGTTTTCAAAACTCATCAGTTTGGACAAAGAGCGCAGATATCTTGACATTGAAGTCCTAACGCACATGACGAATTGTGCCCCGGAGATAAATTCTTTTCCAACCCTATTTTGATATTTGCATAAGCCGTCATATCTTCGGGAGTTTGTCATGAATGGGAAGACGTCGTCGAACGCGGGATTTGGGATATTTCCTCCAATGGACGAGGTTATATCCGCCATATATAGATCCTGTAAAAATATTCTCCTACAGCGTTTTGCCGCACGATACATGGTGACGATTCTGTCGATATTCGTCGAAGACTGCAAAACAAAAACGGGACCGTCGGTGTCTTTCAGGCAGTTCACGACTTCCTCTTCAAGCTCAGTTTCGGTCTTGGAAACATGATTCTTTCGGGAAAGGGTCGTGCCTTCGCAAATAAGTCTGTCGATCTTATCCGGAAGTTGCGCTAATAGTCTGCTGTACGATTTTCTTCCATTGGAGCGGAAGTCCCCCGTATAGAGAATGCTTTCGTTATCAGCCTCGCAAAGAAGCATATAGCTATCGAAGGCGGAGTGGTCGCACAGATAGGGAGTTACGCTAATATCGTTTATCACAATTGGAATGCCGTGATGGAGGAACCCTTTCGGGGCAATGCTCGATACCCCTTTGTAGTCATCGGCCGCCCTGACGATCTTGTAGCTTGACTCGCCGATATAGAGCGGAATATCTCGATTGATAAAATAGGCTAGACCTAAGTGATCGCTGTGGTAATGCGATATGAATACACCGTCGTAACCCTTGCCGTTGAACAGGCCTTCAATAGCAGGCAAATCCTTATTGTTGGCCTCGCAAAGGTCTAGACCGACATCAAACAGTATTTTTGTGCTTGCAGTTGCTATTTCGATGATGTTTCCACCTATTTGGTTTTGACCTCGATGGATTTTAACGTCCATAGCTCATCAAATCCTCTGCACATTCAAGACGAATGAGATGTTCATCGTTTCCCATGAACAGGATTTTGGCGGGGAGGGTGTCAGATATTTGATTTATCTCATTTTGTAGTGCCATGCTCTGTTCGTTGTATTCCGCAAACAAAAAGAGAATTTCAGAACCATGTATCTCATGTTTGCAAATGGGCTTATCGACAAGACCTAACTTGTATTTTGCGTCGGAAATACTCACGACTGAGTTTATCAATTCATCTCTTGTCTGATCATCGTTGAGAATATCGCATATATCTTTGTAATGTTTTGCTATGCCGGCTTTCCCGGATATGGCACCTTTGCCCAATTTGTTTTCAACGATAATTATTTTGTTATCAGCAAAGAGGATCATATCGAGGCGGGATGTATGCTTTATTTGATACTCGATATCCACAATGCATGAATTGGACTTTACGAGATCGTGCTGAAATTCTCTCTCGGGTTTCGGATGGACCTTAAACCAACCGTCCATTTCAGAAATCATTAAATCGAGCGATTGCGTATAGCCATCGATGTCATTTGTTTTAAGCGAGTTGAGCAATTCGTAATTTGTTTCGTTGCCTTTGTTCAAGCAATATTTCGAATCGAAGAATATCCGGTAGCTATTTTTATACTGGGTGATCTTCAATAAATTGCCACCGCGATAATATATATTGATGTGGTTATTTCTAATCTCAAGGCAGAGGCTGTCGTCGGCTTTCACTCGGCGTAAGAAGGCTGAAAAAACTCCTTCTCTTAAATCATCGATGAATCTGTCATCAATCTTTCTCATGCAAGGGTCCTTTTCGTCGGCGCTACTGTTTCGATGTGGCTCGAGAGTGCGGTCCGTTCCGTTTATTCAGTTAAGTCCACTGGCTTAACTGAATAAACGGAACATATCAGCTTTCTGACAGACTGAAATAAATGTTTTCTTGATCAAATAGAAGTTCCACCGGCTGATTATACAATCTATTAACGGCACTGATATTTTCAATGAATGGACGAACGCAGTCGCTCAGCTCATTGTCGAACTGCTTCATGGTCTGATAGGTTCTTTCTGATGCGCGCATTTCACGACCGTCTCCCACTTTAATGAGTGATGTCCCGTCTAATTGCCATTTGCTAATTACAGGAACTTTTGTTATGGCTTTTCCTGCCTCTGTCAAGGCTTTCCCTGCGCCTTTTAAGCCACCTGCAACACTATTTGATAGGTGAGACTGTATTGAAGACTTAGCGTATTCCTCGATTAGGTCATAGCACTTTTTATAGAGTTCTTGATATCTTAACGAGTATTCTTCTATCTTATTGGAAACACCTTCAAGATACGCCGAGTCATGGTTTTCCAGGAGTACAACTTCCATGAAGGCGGAAAATGAGTAAAGATATAGGGCCAGTCGGTAGTCGTTGAACTCAGACCGTATTTTTCCAAGCCGTTTCTTCACTTCTTGATCGCTGTGAAGGAAAGATTTTTTGTTGATTTTTGACGTTATTTGTTCTTTATGGAAATCGATTTTTCTTTCTGCTGACTGCTTAATATCTAGAACTTTATTATGATTGTTATTTTTGAATTTATCGTTATCCCAGTTGAACTTATAGTTATTAAGAATATCCGTTAAAATATTCAGATCGCCCTTGAGTTCCGACTTTTCCTTCTGTACTAAAAAACCAATAATTTCTTGCTGTATCTCTTGGATAATATCGAGTTTCTTATCGATACCCTTTAGCGCAACTGCCATAAATAGCATTGTTGGATTGCAAACGAGGGGATTCAGTATCGCCTGTCCTCCTCCCACGGCGCCATTCCCCTTCAAAACACTTCCTAGGTACCCGGAACCATTTTGAAATTCTGCCAGGTGCCCACCTTTTGGAATTGTTACTTTATATAATCCGGTCGAAGCTTGGCCACCATTTACGACATTTTGAAATGCCGCAACCAGAGGCTCGAAAGCAGTTCCCATAGCTGGTATTCTCGAAAGGGGAAATTTAGTGTATTTCGCCATGTCTACTTCTTCTACGGAAGAGGGGTAATACTCCACGTTCTTCATTGTATTCAATATCTCAATTGTCTTATTGTTTTCTTCCATTTGAAATCACCTATCCTATCCGTTAAACCGTGTATGCAAATATTATTTTGAGATATGTTTCTACAAATGGAAAAATAAACTTTAGGTTGAGTGCCCGTTTTCGACGTCGCTCAGTAAATCCACTAACGTTAGGACTCGCTCCGCGACATCGATACCACACACTCAACGTGATGCGTCTGCGGGAAAAGGTCGACGGGCTTAACCTCGATGATCGAGTATCCACCGGCAACGAGTGATTTCAAGTCGCGAGCAAGTGTGGCGGGGTCGCACGACACGTAGACGAGTTTCTTGAGGTATTTTCGCCCGATGAGCGACTCGATGACTTTTGCGTCGAGGCCGGCGCGGGGAGGATCGACGATCAGCCCATCGATATGGTCGATGGAAGATATCTCACGCGCAGCGTCTCCGCCGATAGCCTCCGCATCCAGGTTGTTCTCATCGAGGTTGCGGCGCAGATCGCGCACAGCCGGACCGTACGACTCGACGGCGAGCACCTCTCCGGCGCTTTTCGCCAGGGGGAGGGTGAAAGTTCCGACACCTGAATACAGATCGACTACGGTGTCGGTTTCGTCGGGTTCGAGAAATTCGAGCGCACTGTCGACCAGCACGGCTGCGCCCCTCGTATTGACCTGCCAAAAACTCGGCGCGGAGATTCCATACGAGATGTCACCGATCATCTCTTCGAGGCGGCCCTTTCCCAAAAGCACTTCCACCTTGCTCACGGTGCGCGTCTCCGCCTTGTCCTTCAGCAGAACCCGTACGATGCTTGTGGCTTGTGGCATGGCTTGTTTCAGCATTTTTGCGACCATGGCGCGGGGGAAGGGACCCGGCGCCGTATAGAGCGCAATTTCGACATCGCTGGTAAACGTGGCGGCCCGAATGCCGATACGTTCTATGGCGTAGTCCTGATTTCCGACGAGATAGCTAAGCGCTCCGCGCAATGCTTTGGGGGCCTTTTGAAACTTTTTCGTGAAAAGCGCGCATGAATCCACTTCGATGAGTTGGTGCGTTCCTCGTTTATGGAAGCCGAGTTCGAAACGACCGTTGTTCATTCGAGCTTCGAGCTCGATTTTATTGCGATAGTTGTATTGGTTTTTCGAGGGCACGCAGTCAAGAACGAGAGCATCTGCATTTTCGATTTTGCCGATACGTGACAAAGCATCCACGACGATGTTGCGCTTGGAAATCAACTGGTCGGCATAATCGATATGCTGCCATTCGCAACCTCCGCACGTGCCGAAGTAGGGGCAAGAGGGGCTGACACGCATGGGAGACGGTGTGATTATCCTGACGATTTCGCCTCGTGCATAGTTTCCGCGGTCCTCGATGATTTTTATTTCGACTTCGTCATCCGGACAGCCGAAGGGAATGAAAACGGTTTTGCCGTCGGAGAGACCGGCGACGGAGTCCGCACCCGCTCCGAGGCGTTGTATTCTTACGATTTCTGTATTCATATCGCCCAATGTTTGTGTGATTATGGTTGCTTGAAAATGTTCTTTTCCAGTATACACAGACCTCCTTCTATATGTTTTGTATATGTTCGCAGAACCAGAGGAATGTGCCAAATTGAATCATTGCTTTTTTAAACCTTTATCAATCGCATCTTGAATAATCGTATGGCAACAAACACCGAGTGGGTTGTTCTCTTTGCAATTTGAGTCTTTCATAGCGCCAGTTATAACATTCACTTCCTGCACCGTCTTTGCCCCCTGCTTAACCACAGCTTCGATTACCTGATCTTCCGTAACTTTGCTGCAATAGCACGCATACTTTGGATTTGCATTTTTCTTAAACCAGATAGGAACTTTTATTTGATTCTTTAAGAATCTTATTCCAGGATTGACATTGTAATAAACGACATCGCAGTCTTCATTCATGCAAATCTTGTACAGTTCTCCTTCAACGCTCTTGCGATAATCATCTAAAACCAAATGTTCGACGGTAATCTTTCCGACAGTTACACCTTCGTTGTTGCAGACAGGACAAGGCATACGGTTTTTGGTTGTATCATCTGAGTCATATCCGCGGTGACGTCCATTAACGATTTTCATTCACGGTACCTCCTTGTATATGTTCGCTGTATATGTTCGCAGAATTGCGGTGCGAGGGGCCGCCATTTAGTGGTACTATGCTTTTGCAATCATGCTATTATGCAATCGTATTATTGGATATAAGAAAGGAATTGCCATGAGCGTACCTGTAGTCAATGCCGATGCATGCACCGCATGCGGTATTTGCGCCGACGACTGTCCGAACGGATGCTATGACATCGAGGATGTCTCAAAGCTCAATCGCCCAGAGGACTGTACCGAGTGCGGTATCTGCGTCGATGATTGCCCTAACGGCGCAATCTCAATGGATTAGTTTTTACTGCGTAACCATGATTTGAACCGCCCGTGGGTAGGTCGTGAAGACGAATTCTTTTCCGACGAAGACCTCACCGTCTATTTGTGCGACGAGCTCGCGCTTTTCGGTGGGCATGAGGATTGCTTCAGAGATTTCTTGTGTCCGGTAAGCATCGACTTCGTCGATGCGTTTTGCCATGATTTTCGGCAAACTTCTCAATGCTTTTCCGATGGTCACCCGATCGATCGTCGCCATCGAGAGATGCCCGTCGTCAGGCGATGCGCTCGGATTGATGGTAATTCCGCTTCCGTACGTCTTTCCGTTCGTGACGGCGCAAAGTAGAATCAAACGTTCGCATGCATCGCCTCCGTCGGCAGAGAGCATCACTTCGATTGGGTGGAGATCGTGCGTGATGACATGCAGAAGCGCGGCTCCGTAAAGCATCGGACCGCTCCATTTCAAGCGTTCTTTATACTCGAGAGTTTTTGCAACCACGATGGCGTCGATGCCGATGGAACAGCTATTGATGAAGTAGCGGTCGTTGCATTTTCCGACATCGAATTTTTTCGGCTTGCCGGTAAGGGCGATTGTCACCGCTTTTTCTATGTCGAGAGGGATATCGGCCATGCGACATGTGTCGTTTCCCGATCCGCTCGGGATGAGGGAAAGGACGGGTCGCTTCGACTCCTCTATTCTCATAAGGCCGTTAACCACCTCGTTGCAAGTGCCGTCACCGCCGACGACGATTATCGTTTCATATCCTCGACTTGCAGCTGCAAGTTCCTCGGCATGCAGCGGCCCGCTCGTCACGGCGTAATCGGCATCGACGGAAGCGAAGAGCTCCTTTATTTTTGCGATGATTGTTTGAGTGTGGCCACTTTTGGAAAAAGGGTTTATGATTACGAGACTCTTTTTATTCGGCATTTGCCATGTTTCTCTTGTGGTGGTTGATGGAATCTTTTTCATTGTAGCCGACGATACCGATGTCGTACATTATTTTTGGATGTCGTACATTATTTTTGCGATATGATAGAGAGGCAAATTTCAATTGCCTCCTTAGCTCAGGGGATAGAGCGTCTGCCTCCGGAGCAGAAGGTCGTAGGTTCGAATCCTACAGGGGGCACCATATGACTGAAGCAAAAGATACCCGCTCATTTTCGAGCGGGTATCTTTATTCTGCAGAACAAATAATGGCTACATGGTACTCTTTACATGCTACAAGCGCTTCTCACAATATTGTTCGTGCCGGTTGAAATCCTCGTAAAGAATTTCGCATGAGTTGTCGTATTTTCGTAAAGAATGCTCTCATGTGTCCGTTGCTTGTTAGAATAAAAAGGACTGTACTATCAAAGCCAATCGCTTCTGGAGGTTTTCATGTATACACCCGAGTACAAACCGAACGGAACTGAATCCGCGGTTATCAAGACTTCGAAGGGCACCATAGAAGTCGAGCTATTCGGCAAAGAGGCTCCTCTTCATGTCGGGAACTTCGTCGAACTCGCAAAGAAGGCTTTCTATGACGGTACGAAGATTCATCGTCATGAGCCCGGATTCGTCGCACAAGGAGGAGACCCGCTCACTCGTGACGCGACCTCCGAAGAAGTAATCAAGGGTCAGGGACCGTTCGGCACCGGTGGCCCGGGGTACAGTATCGAAGGTGAGTTCGACCTTTCCAAAAACCCGCATACGCATGAAAAAGGTGCACTCGCCATGGCACGATCGATGGACCCGAATTCGGCCGGATCCCAATTTTATTTCACGTTGGAGCCCGCTCATTTTCTCGACGGCAATTACACGGTGTTCGGTACCATAACCAAGGGATTGGATGTTGCCGACGACTTGCGTGTGGGCGACGTCATCGAAACGGTAACTATCGTAGATTAACGGTTGCGAAGGGGATTTTCAGCGTGGATGCAGAAAAATTCAAAGTAGCGCAACAAGAGTACGAACGAGGAGACTTTCGCGCAGCTGCGCGCGGGTTCTTGGAGGCGAGTGAGCAAGGTACGCCCGTGAGCAATGGGGCATCTTATCATATGGCCGGTAATTCGTTCATGCGCCTCAAGCGATATAACGACGCAATTACCGTCTATGAACATGCGTTGCGAGACGACACCTATCTTCGTCGCGCTGCAGTGGAGTTGAATTTGGCCAATGCGTATCTTAAAGCCGGAGAGTTCGACGCCGCCATAGCCCATTATCAAGCGGCAATCGAAGAACCGGACTGCAAATCGCCCTACAAGTGTTATCAGGGGCTCGGCACGGCTCTCATGGAAAAAGAGGTGTTCGATCAGGCGGCAATCGCTTATCGACGTGCAGCAGTAGACCAGGCGAATCCCAACCCGGGGGCCAGTTTGATCAACCTCGGCCTTTGTTTGATGACCATCGACAGGCCGCAAGACGCCGCGGAAGCATATAAAGCCGCTCTCGGCGCGGAAAGTTACAAGAACAAAGGGCTGGCGCTCTCAAATCTGGGCATGGCTTATGCGAAGGCGGGGGAATGGCAGCGAGCCGTTCGTGCTTTCGAAGAGGCGATGACGTTGCATAATCATCGGCTTTCTGCGACGGCCAAAGAGATGCTCGAGTACGCGTATGCTCAGACCGCCGATCGTATTGAAGACGAATCGGATGCCCAAATCGCAGAAGAGAACCATGTCGTTGACAATTCACTGGTTTCGAGCAATTCTGCGTTCGAGGAGGATTTCACCGATGAGATGCTGCCGGTCGCCTCTGCGCCCGAATCGGTTGCTTCGACTTCCGATATTTCCGTTCTCGCCGCCGATTTGGCGGGGCGAGAGACGAACGCTTTCCAGCGAGTCGATACCGTGCAGGCTCTCACCGATCCCATCTCAATTGATTCCGGTGTCATCGATGAGGGGGCGATGGATAGCATGGAACCGCTCAATATCGGAAATCAAGAAGATGTCGAGCTGTTCTTCGGTCGTTCCGAAGGAGAAGCCGTCAAAATCGGCAAAGAACTCGAGCGCGCCGGCCGTTCCCGCTTTCGGTGGGTTAAATGGGTTGTAACCGTAATCATCATTCTTGCGCTCATAGGCGGTGGCGCTGCGGCCGTCTACTTCACCGGGTTCGGTGTTCCTTCTGGTAGGGAAGTCGTCGGCAATGCGCTCGATGCCTATAATTCCGGTAAAGCATTCGACGGTTACTGGATTGATTCGACCAATACCGTCCGCGAAATGGCGGCTGTACCCGTGCCTGCCACCTATACGATTGAATCCGTCGCCGTCAGCGGTTTTTCCGCCGTCGCCAGTGTTGCGATCAAGCCTCAAAGTGGAGCTGCGATTGCGTTCAAGTTCAATATCGTGAGGAGCGGCGTCGGTTGGAAAATCAAGTCGGTTGAGAATGACTTCTAAGTAACGTATATTTGTTCATCTATCTATGTTTGCGAGCGTTGAACGCTCGCCCAATGAGAGAGGAACTTTCGTGTTCGAAAAGACGTATATCATGATTAAGCCCGACGCGGTAAAGCGCGGACAGGTCGGTCGTATTATTTCCCGTTTCGAGGATACCGGTTTGACGCTGGAGCGTCTCGAGCTCGCTGTTCTCACCACCGAGCAAGCTGCCGCCAATTATGCCGAGCATGAGGGCAAGCCGTTTTACGACGGTCTCATCGAGTACATCACTTCCGGTCCCGTGGTAAAGATGGTGTGGAGCGGTGACGGAGCGGTTTTGCTTTGTCGCAAGCTTATGGGAGTGACGAACCCCGCCGAGGCGGCACCAGGTACCATCCGCGGCGATCTCGGTCTCTCTTTGGATGCGAATGTCATTCACGGTTCTGATTCCGTCGAGTCGGCACAACGTGAGGTAAAATTGTTCTTCGGTTGCTAGATTTGCAAACTGAGACATGTTGAATATGCGCCGAGTGAGTTCATAATTTATTTACGAGCCACTCGGTCGCGTCATTTTATCGGCACGGTGAGACAGGGGGCGCAATGTTCTTTCGCATTTTGCACAAAGGAAATGTCGGCGATTTGGTGACTGGACTAGCCGCCACACGAGAAATCGTCGGTCCGAAAGCCAAAGGGGAAGATTTCGTTTTCGGCGAGATAACCGACCCGAGTGAATTGGTACTCGACTATCCGACGACTATTCTGCCCCCGAAGAAGTATTTCCTCCTTCCCAAAGAAAATCTCATGCACTATGACACGAAGAACAGTGGCGTTTCACAAGATGCGCCGAACGTAACGCCGCGCGTCATCTTCGGTGTGCATCCGTGCGACATCAATTCGTTGCTCCTGGTCGACAAAGTATTCCTCGGCGATTTTGTCGATCCTTATTACAAGGCCAGAAGGGACAATACGCTTATCATCGGAGTCAGCTGTATGCCGACTCCGAGTTGCATGTGCAATGCCTTCGGTACCGGTGAGGTCAACCAGGGCTTCGATCTTTTCTTAACCGACTTGGGCGATCGCTATTTCGTGTCGTGCAGTTCGGTCGAAGGTGCCGACATGCTCGACAAGTTCGTCGAAACGCGTGAGGTCGAGCCCCAAGATATGAAGGCGTTTCAGGAGCGCACGAAAGCATGGGAGGAAGCGTTTACTCCCGCTCCCGACATCACGCAACTCCCACTCCTTTTCGATGCGAAATACAACGACCCGCTTTGGGAGGAAATCGGCGATGATTGCCTTTCGTGCGGTGCGTGCTCGGCCGTGTGTCCGACCTGTTATTGTTTCGATGTGAACGATCGACAGGATGCGGACGGCCAAGGGGGGAATCGCGTACGCACATGGGACTCCTGCTGTTTTTCCTCTTTTGCAGAAGTTGCACAGGGGCATAACTTTCGCGCCCAAAAAGCGGCGAGGGTCAGGTATCGTTTCTATCACAAACAATGGGGCTACCTGTCGAAATTCGGCAAAGTGTTGTGCGTCGGCTGCGGTCGATGCACCAAGGCATGCAAAGTGAATATCAATCCGCGCCGCGTCATCGAAGCACTCGTGAAAGGCGGTGAGTAGCCGTGGGAGTCAACTCTTCTATCGCTTATCGCGAGTTACAGGCAAACCCTTTTCGCCCGTGGGCGGCTCGAATAACCTCGATTACCCAACTCACTGATAAAGAGAGACTGTTCGAATTCCGTCTCATCGACGAGGTTGTTCGAGACGCATTCGATTTCGAAGCCGGGCAGTTTATGGAACTCTCGATTTTCGGGGTGGGCGAGGCGCCGATTTCGATATCGTCGGCTCCGTCGAAGCAAGGCTTCATCGAACTCTGTGTGCGTAACTCAGGCACGGTGACCGGAGCATTGCATGAGAAGCAGTGCGGAGACATCGTCGGTTTGCGCGGTCCGTTCGGTAACGGCTTTCCTTTCGAGGAGATGAAAGGACATGATGTTTTGCTGGTCGCCGGAGGGCTCGGCATCGCTCCGTTGAAGTCTCTCATCAACCACATTCACGACGAGCGTCACGAATTCGGAAAAGTCACCATTTTGCTTGGAGCGAGAAACCCCGGCGAGATTCTTTTCCACGAGGAATTCAAGATGTGGAAGCATCGCGAAGATTTCGATCTCATCATGACGGTCGATCAGCCCGACGATACGTGGGATGGCGATGTCGGCCTCGTGACGAAGCTTTTCGACAAAATCGAACTCGACCCGAAAAACACCTACGGAGCAATTTGCGGTCCTCCGGTGATGTATCGCTATGTCATCGAGGAGATGCGCAAGAAGAACCTCGACGTCGATCACATCTTCATGTCGTTCGAACGACGTATGAAGTGCGGAATCGGGATGTGCGGACATTGCGGAGTCGGACATCAATATGCGTGCATCGACGGTCCGGTGTTCAGCTACTGGGAAGCAATGAATCTACAGGAGGCGATGTAACCATGCGGCCGAATGTGGTGTTTTTAAGTCTGGCGAGCGACTTCGGATGTCAGGTTCAGATTACGAACTTCCCCGAGCTTCTCGAGATGCTCGGTACGTTTGATTTGAGCTATTGGCAGCTGGCGACTAGCGCGCATATGCCGAGCGAGTATGATATAGCCGTCATCGAGGGCGCGTGCACCACGCAAGAGCATGTCGAGCTTCTTGAAAAAGTACGCGCGAGAGCTCAGGTGGTCATAATCGTCGGAGCTTGCGCTTGCACGGGGGGCATACCCTCCCTTGCGCTCAACGGAGACCTCGAAGAGGGGCTGCATCTCGTATATGGCGAGGCGGCCGAGAAAGTCGCATGGGGACACATTCCTCCGCGTCCGATAGACGCCGTGATCGATGTCGATTTCAAAGTATTGGGATGCCCGGTGAATCCGGATGAATTTTCCTCTATTTTGCAACGTGCGCTTCTCGGCCTCGTCGACAACGTGCACCGCGAGACGATGTGCTCCTCATGCAAAATCAATGAGAACAGCTGTTTTTACGCACAAGGAAAAGTGTGCCTCGGTCTGGTGACGGCGGCGGGATGCGAATCCTTTTGTATCAACCGCGGCCGAGCGTGCACGGGGTGCAGAGGAATTGCAGCCGATGCCAACATGAAGGCTGCACGTGAGTTTGCTGCGAAATACGCACTCGAGCAGGAGTTTTTGAATGGACTCGAGATTTACAACTCCCATGCGAAAGGACTCGTACATGACGACTCTTTCTGTTAATCACGTAGCGCGTATCGAAGGCCACGGGGACATCACCGTCGATGTCGATGAAGGCGTGATCAAACGCATCACGATGGATATCGTCGAGCCTGCACGCATTTTCGAGTCGATGGTCGTCGGTCGTACTTTCGATGAGGCGCCCTTGATAACGAGCCGAATTTGTGGCATTTGTTCCGCAAACCATGCGGTGACGAGCATTTTGGCCACCGAGAACGCTTTCGGCATCGAAGTCTCCGAACGCACGAAAAAGCTTCGTGAGCTCCTTGTATACGGCTCCTACCTTCAAAACCACGGGACACACCTCTACATTTTGGCCGCCCCCGATTACGTCGGGCTCCCTTCGGTGTTTCCTCTTGCCGAGACGGCTCCTGAAATCGTCAAGCGCGCCCTCGCGCTCAAGCGACTCGGCAATGAACTCTGCACGCTCGTGGGAGGGCGCGCTGTGCACCCGACGACGGCTGTCATCGGTGGATTTACTTCCGAGCCGACGCGAACCGAGTTGCTTTCTTTCGGAAAGCGTCTCGAGGAAGCCGTTCGCGATGCTGCGGCAACCGTCGAATTGTTCGGTAGTTTCGATATACCTCGTTACGAAACCAAGAGCGACATGCTTTCTTTGGTCGCCTCTGATAATTATGCGATCGTCGAAGGCGAAATTCATTCGCTTACGCACAAGTGGAACCGACCGGTGAGTGATTATCGTGCGCTCATGCAAGAAGAAGTCGTGTCTCATTCGAACTCGAAGCACGTGATGGTCGACGGTAAGCCGTTTATGACCGGCGCCATCGCCCGCGTGAACAACTCGTGGGATCAGTTGCTTCCCTCGGCTCGTGTCGTTGCCAGTAAAGTGGGCATGCGACCGGTGATGAAGAACCCCTTCTACAACAATATCTGCCAAGCCATCGAACTCGTCGATGCCGCCGAGCGTTGCGCTATGCTTTGCTATGAACTCGCTGATTCGAACGGGAGTGCCTCTCCGGTGGAATTCAAGCCGCGCAAAGCGGTCGGTTACGGTGCCACGGAGGCCCCGCGTGGAACGTTATATCACACGCTCGAGTATGACCGGAACGGTATCGTCACCGCCGGCGATGTTATCACTCCGACGGCGCAAAACCTCGCCAGCCTCGAGGCCGATATGCGTGCCTTCGCCCCGAGCATTCTCAGTCTCGAACACGACGAGTTCATCTTGAAAATCGAGCAACTCGTTCGTGCGTATGATCCCTGTTTGTCTTGTGCGGTGCACTAAAGTGCTGGCCGCGAGCAGTGAGTCGGTCTCGATACGGTTTGTCCTCGACCGTGAATTCATCTCACCAAACGTTCAGTGATTTTTATAAATCGGTACCGTAGATAACGGATATCCTCTTGAGGTTCTTACGAACCGAGGGAGGGTATCTTTTGGAAAAAGAAATCGTCATCGAGAAAATCGCTTGCGGTCTGTTGCTCGACGTGCCGACTCGAGACCTTTTCGAGTACCTTTGCGGCGATGACTTGTTCGTAGAAATCGGCAACGTGATTTCACGGGATGGGACTTCATCGTTTGATTCCGTCAGTGAACGGTACGCTTGCAGAGAAATCGCCGATTATGAGGGCGCTTTGGTCGAAATCGCCGTGAGACGAGGGGAAGACGGTTCAAAACAAGAAGCGCTGCTCAAAGCGCGTGCCGCAGAAGTGCTTGCGGAGATCGAGCTGGGCAAACGGATATACGGCACGTTCAATTTTCAAGAAGAGATGAACACGCCCGAAGCTGTGGCGAGTTATTGCTATCCGCTCATGAAGAATTTCGATAGGGAACACTTCTGGATGCTTGCGCTCAACGCGAAAAACAGATTGGTCCACAGAAGCGAAGTTTCTGTCGGAACGGTGGATGCGACGATAGTGGGAGTTCGTGAAGTTTTCAAGGATGCGCTCGCTGCATCGGCAGTAGGTGTTATCGTTGTGCATAACCATCCGAGCGGTGATCCGCATCCTTCGAAAAGCGATATAAGGGTTTCTCGCCGCTTGAAAGAGGCGGGCGACCTACTCGGCATCGCCTTGCTCGACCATGTCATCGTCGGAGTCGAAGGGCGAAATTACAGTTTGCGCCGCTACGGGGATTTGGATGGGTGAAATGTAACCATACGGATACCTTGCCCGAAGGTTTAGGGGCATGGTCCTGTGCTAGACTAAAGCACTTACAAATTTATTCGAAAGGTACTCTTTATGTCGCTGAGGGATATTTTTGCGAACTCCATGGGCGGAGATATGGCCGTCGACCTCGGTACTGCGAACACGCTCGTGTCCGTTCGCGGTCGGGGAATCGTCCTCATCGAACCGTCCGTCGTGGCTATCGAAAGAGACACAGGCCGTGTTCTCGCGGTGGGCAAAGAAGCTAAACGCATGATTGGACGTACACCGAGTTCGATTACGGCGATTCGTCCCTTGAAAGACGGTGTCATCGCCGATTTCAACACCACCGAAGCGATGCTTCGTTATTTCATCAACAAATGCCGTGTGAAGACATTCTTTTGGCAACCGAAACCGCGCGTCGTGGTGTGCGTTCCATCCGGTGTCACCGAAGTTGAAAAGCGCGCGGTTTTCGAAGCGACTATGACTGCCGGCGCCCGACAAGCATATCTCATCGAGGAGCCGATGGCAGCCGCCATCGGAGCCAAGCTTCCCGTTCAAGAACCGACCGGTTCCATGGTCGTCGACATCGGCGGAGGAACCACCGAAGTGGCCGTTGTGTCTTTGGGCGGCATCGTCGTGGCGCAGTCGATACGAATCGCAGGCGATGAGTGTGATGAAGCCATCATCGCTTATGTGAAGCGCTCCTATAACGTCTTGATCGGTGAGCGCACCGCTGAAGAGATTAAATTCGAAATAGGTTCGGCTTGGCCTCTCGTCGAGGAAGTCGATGTCGAAATACGCGGCCGCGACTTGGCTACGGGGCTTCCGCGTACCATCACCATGGAATCGGAAGAAATTCGAGAGGCGCTTGAAGAGCCCATCGTCGCCATCGTGAATGCAGTCAAAGAAACTCTTGAAATAACTCCTCCCGAGCTCGCGAGCGATTTGATGGAGTTCGGTATCGTCCTCACCGGTGGCGGAGCACTGCTTCGAGGCCTTGATGAGAGAATTCGGCATGAAACAGGAATGCCGGTGCACGTGTCTGAAAGTGCGCTCACAAATGTCGTTGACGGATCAGCACAAGCTCTTGAAGAAATCGAAACACTCAAAAAAGTTCTTCAAGGTTCGCGCTAATATTTTAATTTGGTAGGTGGGCTGTGAATATCGCCCCGCAAGAAACTAATAATCGAAAAATCGGCTGGCTGTTGCTGTTCGTCGCTCTCGCAATCGTTCTGATGACCGTTTGGTCTCGCGAGTCCGAGACGGGACCGCTTCATAGCGTTCGAGTCGCGACACAAACAGTGGCGACTCCGATATCACATGTCGGCAAATGGACATCGACTCCGGTGCGCGGCTTTTTCACGTGGATTTCCGATCTCGGTGTGACGCGCGGACAACTTGGTGAACTGCAGGACCAGAACAGAGAACTGAGGGCGCGCGTCGTTGCGCTCGAAGAGACCCGTTTGGAAAACGTTCGCTTGAAAAATCTCGTGAACAGCGCGAATGCGCAAGGTTATAAAGGCGTTTCGGCCACGGTTATCGGACTTCCCGCCAACACATGGGGTCAAGTGCTGACCGTCGACAAAGGGACGAACGATAAAATCGCCATCGGAATGCCGGTGCTCGGCCCCTACGGTCTTTTGGGACAAGTCGTCGAGGTCGGAGCGAACTTCAGTCGGATCAGACTCATGACCGATCAAAAGAGCGGAGTCGCCTCGCTCATCCAAAACGGCAGAAAACCGGGCATCACGAAAGGCTCGGTCACCGGAGATCTCACGCTCGAGTTCGTGAGCGCCGAGGCTACCGTCACTCAGGGAGATGTCGTGGTGTCTTCAGGTATTGGCGGAATTTACCCGAAAGGTCTTCTCGTCGGCGAAGTCCTCGAAGTCTCGAAAGAAACGAACGTTCTCTATAAAACCATTCGTTTGCAGCCGGCCAATGATGTAAATACTGTCGAGGATGTCTTGATATTGACCGATACCACCCCTGCAACTGATACGCTGGGAACAAATACAACTAAAGGAAACTGATTGTGCGAAAATTTTTCTCAGTCGTGGGTGTTCTCATCGCCGGATTTTTGTTGCAAGTCGGTGTGGCACCGTACATATCGATCGGAGGAGTCTCTCCGAACTTTTTCGTCATCATCGTCGTCGTCATGGCGATGACCAACGGTTCGAGCGAAGGTGTGGCACTCGGTTTCGTCACCGGTCTACTGCTTGATCTCATAGGAACCGGCCCGCTGGGTCCTTGGGCGCTCGTTCTCAGTATCACCGGCTATGTGGTCGGACTTCTCGGACAGAACTTGTTTGCAGAAGGCTGGTTGCTTCCGGTGACCGTTTTGAGCATCGCGAGCCTTTTCTCGGAACTCCTCTCCATGATTATGGTGTTCGTGCTGGGGACGGATGCGCCGTTTTGGGGAGCCTTGATGTTTCAGGTGCTCCCGACGACAGTCTATACGATCTTCATTTCGATAGTGCTCTTTCCGGTGCTTTCGAAAGTTCTTCGAGAGGATGTAAAGATAGCTTCGTTTAAGCGATTCGTTTAAACGAACTGATTACTTATGTATAACGAGAAACCGGATATCAGACCTCGGGTTATTGCATTCATAGGCATCTTTATGTTGGTGTTTATCGTTTTGCTCACACGTTTGTGGTCGATGCAGATAATCAACGGCGAATCCTATAAAAAAGAGGCGGCGCAGAATAGTCTCCGCGAGGCGACGACGATTGCTCCTCGCGGGCGAATATTCGATTGTAACGGCAAAGTTCTCGTCGGCAACCGTTCGACGATGGCGGTTTTGGCTCCGACCACGATAGTAAATGATACCCCTCTCGTTTTACGTTTAGCCAAGATCCTGGGCATGACGAAGCAAGAAGTCATCGATAAGGCGACCACAAAGAAAGAGGCTGCTCTCGATTTGCGCGTAATCGCCATAGACGTTCCCATGAAAACCGTCGCCTACATAGAAGAGCATTCGACTTCCTTTGGAGGAGTCGAGGTCCAGGCGCGAGCGGTCCGCACGTATCCGAACGGCTCTGTTGCAGCGCACGTTCTCGGATACACCGGAGAGATTTCGGATACCCAGCTTAATTCGTCGACGTTTAAAAACTATGACCCTTCCGACATCGTCGGTAAAACCGGCGCGGAGAGTTCGTTCGAAAGCGTTTTGCAAGGTGTTCGCGGTCGGCGAGTTCTTGAGGTCAACGCGCAGGGGAAAATTCAAACAATAGTTTCTGAAACGCAGCCCGGATCGGGACAGGACATCGAGCTCACACTCGATTTGAAAACACAAAAAGTTGCAGAAGCATCTTTGAAAAAAGCAATAATGAGGTCACGTGCCGCAGGGAATAAGGCAGTTGCCGGTTCAGCCGTGGTCATGGATGTCAATACCGGAGCAATCGTGGCGATGGCGAGCTATCCGACGTACAATCCCGAAGAGTTCATAAACGGAATCTCTACAAAAACCTGGAAAAGATTCAACTCGAAGAGTTCAAGTTATCCGTTGACGAACCGCGCAATCATGTCGGTGTATCCTCCCGGCTCGACGTTTAAGGCGTTTACCAGTTTGACCGGCTTGAACTACGGCTTGATTAACACGGCGACGACGTTCGACTGCGTCGGTTACTGGACAGGCCTCGGTAAAACGTGGGGCAAGTGGTGCTGGTTGCACACCGGTCACGGCATACAAAACCTGTACTCCGCTCTCATCAACTCATGCGACACCTATTTTTACAATGTGGGATTGCGGGACTATAAGACCGGGAAAGAAAATCAGCAAAAGCTCGCCCGGCAATTCGGGTTCGGAAAGTTGACGGGAATCGATTTACCGAGTGAGGCTAGGGGGCGGGTGCCCGACGCGAAATGGAAAGCTGCTTGGAATGCAAATTATCCTGAGTATAAAAAATGGCTTCCGGGCGACTCGGTCAACCTCGCCATCGGTCAAGGCGACCTGTTAGTGACGCCATTGCAGCTCGTCACGGCATACAGCGCGATAGCAAACGGCGGAACCATCTACCAGCCGCATGTTTTCAAGAGCGCGCTCAGCAGCGAGGGAAAAACCGTCATTACCGCCAAGAAAAAAGTCACCGGCAAGCCGTCTGTCAGCAACTCTTCCGTTCAGACGCTGCAAAGTAACCTGCGCGCAGTTATATCACAGAGCGCATCGGGACCGAAACTATCCAACGTGGGTGTTCCGGTCTCAGGTAAAACGGGAACGGCTCAAAAGACCGAAGAGAACGACTATGCATGGTTTGCCGCTTATGCTCCTTCGAACAATCCGAAATATGCCGTCGTTGCGATGATCGAACAGGGCGGTGGCGGAGGAACCTATGCGCTTCCAGTCGTAGATGATATTTTGGTGTCACTATTCAAATAGGTCCAAGACAGTAAAGTTCAGGTGAAGATATCAAAGTACGTGGCTTTCTATTAAAGTATGTCAACCCGACGCTCCTGGCGATTGTAATTCTGTTGCTTGTATACGGGACGATGATGGTGAATTCGACGACGGGGGGATCCGGGTTGGCACGTCAGCTTCTCGGTATCGTCGTCGGTATCGGTCTGTTGGTGCTTTTTTGGATATTCGATTATCGAAAGATAAAAGACTGGAGCACGCCACTTCTTATTCTCAGTGCTCTCTTGATGCTTGCTCCGCGAATCCCGGGGTTGGGCTATTCTGCGGGTGGCGCGCAATCTTGGCTCGCTATCGCCGGCATTCGTTTGTTCCAACCGGCTGAGCCGGCAAAACTCGTCATCATATTATTTTATGCGAGTATTGTTGTGCGGAACGACGGAAAAATCGAATCGCTCAAAGAATACTTGAAGCTTTTGGGGATAGCGTTTATCCCCGTCATTTTGATTTTGACTCAGCCCGACCTCGGAACCAGCCTCGTTTTCATCGCAATCGCATTGGGTATTTTATTGATGGGCGGCGCCAAAGCACGTTGGCTGATAACCACCCTCGTGCTCGGGATCGCTTTGATAATCGGGATGGTATCGTTGAATACCTGGCTCGGGGATACGGGAAAGCCTGTCATATTGAAGGCGTATCAGATGAACCGATTGCTCGTGTTCGTCGACCAGACCAGAGACCCCAAAGGTGCCGGTTACAACCTGAAACAAAGCAAAATCGCCATTGGTTCCGGCGAAGTGTCCGGCAAGGGTATCGGATCCGGTACGCAAGGAAAACTCAACTTTTTGCCCGCGCGCAGTACCGACTTCATCTTCAGCGTTATAGGTGAGGATCTCGGTTTTACCGGTGCGGCGGTCTTGCTCGGTCTGTATCTCGCACTTTTGATGGTTGCCTTAAGCGTTGCTGTCAGTTCGGTGGATTTGTTCGGAACACTCGTTGCAGCGGGTATCATGAGTATGTGGGTTTTCCAAATCCTCGAAAACATCGGGATGACCGTCGGAGCTATGCCGATTACCGGGATTCCATTACCCTTCATGAGTTATGGTTCATCGTTTATGGTAACGAATCTTGCTTGCGTCGGGGTATTGCTCTCGATTTGGACAAGACGTCCGTTCCAAAGTATTTCGAAAGGAGTCTAGCATGAAATTTCCCACTAAGCTTCCCGTGAACCCGGGCGAAGTCATCAAACAAGGGAAGTTGTTCAAGGAGCAAGGGGAAAAACAAATTTCGATAGGATTGCTCGTCGATCCTCTCGCTTCCGATGAAATGATTGCAATCGTGTCATCGCTGCTTACTCCGCAAACTCTGCGGTGTCGCGTGGTCACGCGTGTCATAGGCACCGATACAATCGGGCCGCACAGCACCTCGAAATACGATTTCATCGTCTGCGTGCTTTCAACTCCGAAAGACGGTGCGACGCAAGATTATAGCGAAGCGCTCATCGGACTTGTTGGAAAAATCGTCGATTCCCGAAGAAAATTGATGATCGTCACGACCTCGATCGATGCAGAAAGTGTGGCCGAGCATTTCCGTGTGAGCATTCTCGACATCGTGGACGGTTCGAACAGGGAAGCCTGCAGCCAAGATATCGCACGTTGGTGCGCAGAAGAAATGAGCGATATTCGGTTGGCGCTCGCGGTCAACTTCCCGTTCATGCGCGAATCGGTCGCCACTGAATTCATTAAGGCGACCGCTTTGCAAAATGCAATCGTCGGAGGATTGTTGTTCATTCCGGGCGCCGATTTGCCGGTTATGACGCTCAATCAAATCAAAATGATGTTTCAAGTGGCTGCGGTCTACGGGGAGCCCATCAGTATTGAGCGCGCCAAAGAGGTTGCAGCGATTGTCGCAGGTGGATTCACCATGCGAACCGTCGCACGTGAGTTCGTCGGTGTCATTCCGTTTCTCGGATGGGCAATCAAGGCCGCAATAGGTTACGGTGCGACTTACGGTATGGGAATCGCAGTCGTTCAATATTTCGCCGGCGGTGGACAGGTAGCCCAACTCGGGCAACATCTTCTTTCCGTAAGGGACGAAATCGTCATAAAGTCTCGAGAGGCAATGGCCAAAACGCCCGGCATTTCTCACCGAACCGCTCAGAGTCATGTTCCTTTCAAGACACGCAGAGGCTATATTGAAAGCAATCGTACGCGTGGCTGAAAACAACCGAAGCAGTAAAAAAACCGACCTCTGGCCTCAGATTCGACCTCTTTTGTATCGAGTCGAGCGTCCGTCGCGCTATATCGACAGCGAGTGGGGAGTGGCGGAGGCACAAGATTACCGTGTCGGGCTGTGCTACCCCGACACCTACGAGGTCGGCCAAGCCAATCAGGCGCTCGCGCTTCTCTATCAAGCTGCGAATTCTCTGGATGGTGTTTCGGGAGAGCGTATATTTTTGCCGTGGATCGATTTGTCCGATCTCATGCGCAAGGAGGATATTGAACTATTCACGCTTGAATCATTCATGCCCGTTTCGCGTGTGGATATCCTCGGAATCACGATTCCTTATGAACTTTCATACACCTCGATTCTCGAAGTGCTTTCTTTGGCGCACATTCCGTTTCGCGCTAAGTATCGCGACGACTCGTATCCGCTGGTAATCGGCGGCGGACCTTGCGTCTTCAATCCGGAGCCCCTGGCGGATTTCTTCGATGCATTCCTCATCGGTGAGGGCGAGGAAGCGTGGAAAGAGATAATTTCCACTGATAAGACGATGCGCGCACAGGGCAAGACGAAACAAGAAATTTTAGAGAAACTGGTTGGGATATCAGGCGTGTATGTGCCGTCATTTTACGATGTTTCGTATCGTGAAGACGGTAGAATCAGCACCATCACGCCAACTCATGGAGCGCCCGACCGCGTCTATAAGCGAGTCGTGACCGATATGGAAACGGTCGCACCGATTCAATGTCCCATCGTTCCCTATGTCGATGTCGTCCATAATCGGTATACGCTCGAGATTTTGCGCGGTTGTACACGCGGCTGTCGTTTTTGCCAAGCCGGTATGACCTATCGTCCGGTTCGCGAACGATCGGCCGACTCGATTGTCAAGAACGCCATCGACGGTTTGCGGGATTCGGGCTATGACGAGATATCGCTCACTTCGCTTTCGAGCGCCGACCACAGTCAACTCGAAGAAGTGGTCCGCCGCCTCCAAAAGCAGTTTGAGGGCAGCGGTGTCAGTGTTTCGCTCCCCTCATTGCGCGTCGATGCTTTCTCAATCGATATGGCGCATCTCATGGCGCAGGGAGGACGCAAAACCGGTCTCACGTTTGCGCCTGAAGCCGGCAGTCAGCGCCTTCGTGACGTCATCAATAAAAACGTGACGGAGGAACAGCTGCTCGAAACGGTGGAACGCGCGTTCAAAGCCGGATGGCGTCGGATAAAACTGTACTTCATGATCGGTCTTCCGACTGAAACCGACGAGGACATCGCGGCGATCGGGGAATTGGCCGGAAAAGTTTTACGTACGGCCAAGAAGAGCGTCGAGCCCGGTCAGCGAGGTGGAATCACCGTCGGAGTTTCCGTGTCCACGCTCGTCCCGAAATCGCATACGCCCTTTCAGTGGGAGCCGCAGGCAACCGACGAAGAGATCCATCGCAAGCAGCGGGTGCTGCGTGATTTTATGCCGCGCAAAGGAGTCAATCTTTCTTGGCACGATGCGGATATTTCGTTTCTCGAAGGTGTGATCGCACGTGGTGACCGCCGTTTATCGCCGGTGTTGGAAGCCGCGTGGCGTAACGGTGCCCGTTTCGATGCATGGAGCGAACAGTTCTCCTTGAAGCGTTGGCTCGATGCCTTCGAAGAGTGCGCTTACAATCCCGCATTCACCGCTCACCGTGCGCGCGATTATGACGAAGTCTTTCCATGGGCGCATCTTTCGACCGGAGTGAGCGACGCTTATCTCGTCGCGGAAGCGAAAAAAGCCCGTGAAGAAGTATTGACGCAGGACTGCAGTTTCGACTCCTGCACAGGCTGCGGTGCTTGTCAAACACTCGATGTCGACATCGTTCTCGGAGGTGAGAAGCGTCAATGAGTTCCGATTTCAGGTTACGCATAAACTATCGAAAAGCCGACCGCGGCGCCTTCCTCTCTCATTTGGAGGTTCTCCATACCGTCGAACGCATTGTAAGGCGTGCACAACTACCGTATGCTATTACGCAAGGCTTTCATCCGCACATGAAGGTCGCGTTCGGACCGGCCCTGTCCGTGGGGACGGCAAGCGACGGCGAATATCTCGATTTGTGGTTGTCGGAATTCGTGAGACCTGACATCGCCCTCGCGAAACTGAAAGCGTCGGCACCGCGCGTTTTGCCGATTGAAAGAGTCGGATATATCGGTAACAAGCTCCCGTCTTTGACGGCGGCCATCACCATCCATGCTTATCGTGCTGAAATTTGGGCACGTGATATAGAAATCGATAAGGTTGAGCAAAGTTTTCAATCAGTTCGAAAAAGTACCTCATTGGAAGTAGTGCAAAAAGATAAGAAAAAAGTTTTCAATCCTGCACTCTGCATCCCGAAAGATGCAGTTGTGACTAAAAATGAGGAAGGTTGCACCATCGACTTTTCTTTGAGGATTGACCAAACAGGCGCACTTCGCCCTGAAATTCTACTTCAAGAAGTATGTAATCGAGCCGGTCAAACTTACTCACACCTCGAGCTAGTGCGAACAGGACTGTTCATCGAAGAGGATGGCGTCTGGGTTCGCCCGATGTAAGAAAAAGGTGTAGGAGGACTAAAAATGGCCGAGATAGTGCGTGAGATGATCATCTCACGC
>JAENWW010000012.1 GCA_016649875.1 Coriobacteriia bacterium | reverse complement strand
TTCTTGGAGGAACTGGTCAATTCCCGAGGATGGTTGAACTGTGTGTTCAACCAGAGGGGATGATGCTTCTTGAGCATGGCAACCAACTCGTCAGTGACTCGGTAAGGGAGCACTGCAGGGATCCTGGTTCCGATTCGGATAATCTCCACATGGTCGATCTTCCTCAGTTCGGTAAGGATCCAGTCAAGGTACTCGTCGCTGAGCATGAAGGGATCTCCCCCTGACAGCAGGACATCACGGACAACCGGATGGTCTGCTATGTACTGGATTCCTACCTTGATCTGCTCCCTATCAGGAATGCTGTCCACATCCCCTACTTTTCGCTTTCTAGTGCAGTGCCTGCAGTACATGGCACAGGTATTGCTTACGAGAAGGAGGACACGGTCAGGATAGCGATGGGTCAGACCTGGGACAGGACTGTCCACATCTTCATGCAGAGGGTCTGCCATATCGCACTCAAGGACGTCCAATTCTCGGACAGAAGGAAAACTCTGCTTGAAGATCGGGTCATTCTCCAAAGATTCGGTCTGCATAAGGGAGAGGAAGTATGGGGTAATGGACATGGGGAACTTGCTGATGGTTGTCTCGATGTCCTTACGCTTGGCATCATCAAAGTGTACATCCAGCAACTTCTCAAAGGTCTCGACATCTTTGATGCAGTGGCGTACCTGCCACTTCCAGTCATGCCAGCGCTTCTGGTCTACATCGGAATCGAACCTGTCTGCTATCTGCTGTTGTGCTGCGGAAAATGCCATAAAAAAAACTCCTTGCACTGCTTGTAATCCAAATATAAAACAACGAGTTGATAGGCTAGTGTTATTGGACAAGCAGGTGCTTGATTTGCACCAAATTCTCTTTACAGAATTCAGAACATCATATGAAGAACCCCGCCGCAAGCAACGGGGTATCAAATCCATAAATCCAATTCGATTGGGTTCCCTTGTACGAGCATGAGCACTTGATTTTCCTCAAGCCCTACAAATCGGATATCCTATCGTTGTTCTATTCCAACACAAATCTCTTTCAGAGTCTCTTCTACTTCCGGTATAAATACTTATCGCCTGTACTTTACAAGAAATACCATATGGTACAACAGAAGTGTTTTGTTATGGCTTTTATCTATATGCTCGGCCATTTTTTCAGTATACCACATCCTCTTTTTGCCCCAAGGGGCGGGAAATTACCCCCCCCTTAGATTAAAAGAACTCAAATTCTCACCTACAAAATATCAATATGCTCACCTGCAAGTGCTTTATTCATACTTCTTATTGCGCAGAACTTTCCACACATGAAGCAGGTGTCTTCATGCTCAGGCTTCCTGTCAGCGCGAATTGATTTCGCCGTTTCTGGGTCTATCGCGCACTCCCACTGTGCTTCCCAGTCAAGTTGTTTTCGATAGATTAGAAGTACCGCAGTTCGGAAGTTGAAAATTCCAGCGGTGGAAGACAAAAAATGATCCATTGCCGAGCACCCCAACTCACATTATCCTTTTTAGTGAGGAAACTGAAAAGGAGCAAGGAGATGCTAACCATGAATCAAAAGCATCGTATCAAAATTCTGCACAGATTTGAAGCGAAAGGTATGCGGCAAATCGCGAAGGAAAGAGGAGACGATTTCAAACGGTCAAAAAGTACTTAGACAGGTGCATATTTCGGCGGCATTCTTAGGCAAAAGGCTGTCAAAACGCCGGACAGCCCAACCGTAGAAAAGGAGTGGTTGTCGAGAAAAAACTCGCGTATCAAACGACTAATGCATTGAAATATTCTCGGCATTATCATACAAACAAATTGCTTGACAAAGTGTCCGGATGTTTCCGGTTTGCTGTCCGGATAATTCCGGAACAGCCGACCGGATACGCCGGAATCCGCACCCCGCTCTTTTCCTTAATTATCCGGAAAAAATTTACTCATCATAACCTATTTGGTACTATCTATGGCAGATTGCAGCTCGTTTTCGACTTCAAGGGCAATGTCGGATAATTGATTATTATCAATCATACCGATTAATCCGGTCGGACGGGGCATTCCGATCATTACTGAACCTTTTTCTTCATATACAACTATTTTACAGGGTAAAAAATACCCGACCTCTATATGCATTTCCAACACTCTCTTAGCCTGCCTGGGGTTGCAAACTTCTAACACTTTGAAATTTATATCAAAATCCAGGCCTTTTTCCTGTAGCTTATCTTTGAAATTCAACTCCCACAATACACCAAAATTATGGGCGCTCAGGTTCTTTTTCAGGTCCTCTACTGCATTTTCAAAACTTTTATTTGTCTGAACTTTGTAAAGTATATCCATTTTGTATCTCCTCTACCTAATATGTGTATTGAATTCAAATATTTAGTATGCTGTCCATCCTGGATCCGCAATAATAACCGTACCATTTATAAAGCTTGAATCATCGAATGCGAGGAATATTAACACAAGTATCAACTAAAGCCTGAATGTCTTCTTCTTTCGTCACATTGGTTTGAATAGCCACTGCAGTTCCTTTAACAGATTCGATTTCTTTAACAACGTCTTTGGCCCCCTCAAGATTAATATCCGAGACCATTACTTTTTGCACCCGGTTGTCTCTAAGTAATTAGATGTACAATTTTAGTAGTTCCACAAACAAATAACTTCTGTATGGCAATTTTGGTGCGCATTCGCTGATTCAGAAAGAATTTCCTATTATGATGACTTTGTCACTGTGGCACTTTCTCTTTTACGTTATTGTAAACACAGAAATAGTTTAGGGAGATACAAATGAATATTGCAATAAATGAAAAACGTTGTCCACAGAACCATCGTTGCCCGGCCATTAATCAATGCTCGGTAGGTGCCATAAGTCAGGAAGGGTATGGTCTTCCTGTTATTGATCAGGAAAAGTGCATTCAGTGCGCAAAATGCGTAAAGTTTTGTCCAATGCAGGCAATTGTTCAAACGAAATAGATACGAAAGTATATACTTATTTAAATCGATTTTATTAAAAGAAAGAGATGCTTTATATGAAGAACTTGAAGAACATGGGAAATATCGACCGGATTATCCGCTTCATTGTCGGTGCAGGTTTGCTCAGCCTTCTTTTTGTTGTGAACAACAATTGGAAATACTTAGGAATTCTTGGCATCATTCTTCTGCTTACGTCTGCAGTTGGTGTCTGTCCCTTGTATACGCCTTTCAAAATCAATACGCTAAAAAAGAAATAAGCGGCTTCTCGCGATAAATCTTGTTTCAACCGAATGGTTGGGGCCGGATGTCTTATGGGCTAGTTGGTAATAACAGAAAAAAAAGGGGGGGGGCGAAATGCCTCCCCTTCTTAATCATCGCTTTATGAATGATTACTCACCAGCATGTCAGCAACCGAATTGTTTATAACCATTAATTTGTACTTCAAAAGGTTCAGCATCTTGAATTTTGATATGCTCATGGTTATAACTCCATCCATGATTCGAGCTCCGATAAGGAGACGGGCAGGTTGAGCTTCCAGCGTGCCGCAAAGGTCTGCGCCTGTTTGCGCGAGGTGGAATCCAGATAGTAGCTGGCTTTGGCCGGTAGGGATCCGTGAAGCGCTTCGAGGTAGTCGACCGTCACGCTCCAGCGCTCGGCGTTGGCCTCAAGGTACCAGCCTGCACGTGCCACCACCGATGTCGGCTGTTCTTCCAATAGTCCGGAAAGAATCTTCAGGTCGAGATACGGCAACCCAGCCAAGCTGTGCAGGACCTCTTCGGCCCCACTGCACAGCCGCATATGAGCCATGCAGTCGATGAAGGTCTGCTCGCGCGATGTGACCGAGACCGAACCGAAAGAGTCTGCACGTACCGTGTCGGTGGTTGCCTTGTCACGCGTTGGGTATCGCTCGAAGTCGGTTCCGTGAAATGAGAAGGAAAGGCGGCTGGAACCCGAGCAGAACTGCACTCTTCTGGATACCGAATGGGCGAGGCCGTGTAGTTCGAGCGCGGAATGGTAGGAGAACAGGGCGTCGGGGGCGAACGCGGCGGCGACCGCATACGGGTTTGCGGCTACTCCGACGAAACGCCCTGTATCCGATACGTAGAGACCGTTTCGCACCTTGAACACCTTGCCGTCGGCTACGGCGCGGGAGAGCGCGGTCTTCACGCTGGCCGCATTCCCGCACACGTCGGTCAGGACCGTAGAAGTGAAGACGTGATGCGTCTCTATGTATTCTCGAAACTTCATGTATACTGTCGTATCCTTAATGATAGTTATCAAAAATGTTAAGAAACAAATCATTAGTGACAGTATATAGGCCATTAGCAAGGTTTGCAAGGGCTGCTTTATTCCAGCGAAACGTCGCCTTGAAGAGCCACTTCGCAAAGCCTTTCATCAACTTGAGGTGCTCGGCAATGGATCATTTTTTGTCTTCCACCGCTGGAATTCTTAGCTTCCGAACTGCGGTACTTCTAATCTACCAAAAACACGCTCAGGAGCTGCCTACGCCAGCAAGTATATCGGCAAGACCTTTGATAGCGATGAACGCTTCAAGAACCGTAAACGCTATCTGTGCTCGCGCAAGATTCATGTAGAAGTGAAACATGGCAATGCGTTCAGCCTTGATGAAGTGAGAAACCTCATATGGCAAATTGGCGATGCCTATACGTTTGATTCAAATGAAAACGACGATTGGTTGGGCCCGGAAGTCTTATGGGTCAGTTGGTAAAGTAGGGGCAATAATTTGCCCCTACAATTAATAATAATATTTATGGTCGATCGCTATTCGAAAACTGTTGTCCTGAATCTTTTTATTATGCCACGCTGTTCAGATTCCAGATCATCTAGTTTTCCCAATATCGCACCGTTCAAAACGTCTTCCCTTATCGGCTGCTTAATCATTTTGTTGTAGTCTGTCCCTGAATTTTCAATCTGTCTTCTGTACTGGTTGGCAACTGACTTATAAAAATTATAAATCACCATAGCTGAATCCTTTTCAAACAAAAGATATTGATTCGCAGAATCTCGATAATCTTTGCCGATAAAATCCAAGACATAATAAGGAATAGGGGTTCTGTTGTCTTCACTTCCCTTTTTTTGTAATTCTGCATACAGGAACAACAAATAGAGTTTAATTATTTGATCAACGCTATAATCTACGTTGCTAATCATTTCCAAAAGCTCGTTATAATATTTTGAATCTCTTTTCAAAAGTGTATTCTTTTTTGTAAATGCTTCATATCCACCAAACTGAAACGCCATGAGAACCTGCAATAATTTTTCCAATCTTATGCCCATTTGGGCAGTATTAAAATCTTCTAGCCCAATGTATTCAAAATAATTTGCAGCTGGTTTTCTCATTTGCGCCTGAAGCGCCTTATTATTTTTGTATTTATACTCATCACTCTGTTTTACATACAACGCAAAACCGCGATCTTCCATATGGTTCTTTAAACTGTTGAATACCTTATGATTTGCAGCAAAGTCCTTTTCTTTGATGGCGTTCTGGCTGTTGTTATATAGAACAATATCCAAATATAGCGATTTATTATTTTCTTTATCAACTTGCAGCACTTTTACCATCACATAAGTATTATCAAAGTCCGACATTTCCCCAGCAGGAACCTTGCTAATCACATCGAAAATCGAATTTACCGTCTGACACCCATTAACAATTTGAGGATTAAATATTTTTGTGGCAGCCTTGTTTTTACCATTTACAAAACTTTCGCAAATTATAGTAATTCCATTATTGTAGAAAAAGAAATTACCTCTCTCTTTGGGATCCCTTAGTGTTGCAATGATTTTATTGTTTACACCTTTGTTGCCAAGATATTCTCGAATATTTTCTTCAAACAATTGATAATTTTTCTTTTCAGCTTTTTTAACAATCTCAAATAAATTTGTAACTGAAGTCAAGATGTATCTTGCCTTAATAAGGTTCGGAAGCGAGTAATGCTCCGGATCAATATTAAGCAAAGTACCTTGATTGGTGGTTGCTATTTCGCATTCAAAATTTATGACATCAGAATACTGCTCTCCGTAATACGTTTCTTTGATGTCATCCAATTGGTACATCTTAGCGTCAATGTATGCTTTTATGCCCTCTTGATCATACGACCAAGTATCTATTTCATTTTTGAGCGCGGTATCTTCCTTGTCTTGAGTTGTATACACCACTAAATGAATTTTAAATTCTGTATCGACCATAAATTTTGTGAAGATATCTTGTAGATCCTTTGATCTTGTATAGGAGCCAAGTCTTAAATGCTCAAGTGGTCTTGATAAAAATTCATCAATAACCGCTCCCCTTGAGAGAGCTGCGGTAGTATAAAATTTATTTTGGATTAAATAAAGTTCTTTTGCTTCTTCAAAATACACCCAACAATCAATTCCTCGATCTGAGTTGTCTGTGATATAGGAGATCGCGATTTCCTCATCTATACAGTACAACTTTGTAAGAACCCAAAAGTTAAACGCATAATCATCTGATTTCAAGTTAGGTATTGAACTCAAATAATCGCCTTGAATTGCTCTAATGTCCTCAAGAATTTGGTCTCTAATTTTCGTGTCCATAATCCCCCCCCATATATCGAACCTTAATATTCTTTCATTCTATCATGGTTGTAAAATATTGCTGTTCCTTTAGTTCAAATACCAAGTTGTAAGCATTTTGTAAGCGAAACTAGCCAAAAGTACCTATATTGAGCAAAAACGAGCTGGAATGAAGAAACTATAAAACCACAGCTCACAGGCAATAAAATGGACTAAAATGGAACTAGCAATAATTGCTTCGAGGATACTCTCAAGACGGAGATCACGGGTACGAATCCCGTACAGGGCACCAACAAACATGCAGGTCAGGGCGTTATTGCGCTCTACCTTTATTGCTGACTTCTCCATTTGTAAGCAGAATATTAAAGTTTATCTAAATATTGCGACGTCCGACCATATTCCAACACCCTTATGGGTATCGAGCATGGGTGTTCAAAATCATGAATTCTTGTCCGAGGTAAACCAGCCTTTTTTAATGCAGGTTTGATGATTTCTTGTCGTAAGTTAGGCGTGCCGATTATGTTGTCCTCATAGTTGCTGAATACCAAATTGAAACCAGATGGGGCAATGTCTATAGCTTAAAAATGAAGTGCGCGAACTCGCATGGCAGATTAGGTGTGCTCATGTGCTTGAATCGCAAGAAAATGATGGGTGACTCGGTCCGGATGTTGTACATGCAAGTTGGTAAAAATTAGACTATGGACACCTAGACTAACAACTAACACAGACCTTACAATCCGACGCGTAGACCACAGGACTCTATTTTATGAATCTGTCCATCATTCTCAGAAATGTATCAACATCCGCAAAATAGTTACCATATGCATACCGCAGAGACTCAATTGAGTTTCCCGATACCACCACGACATTGTGCAAGGTATATTTGTACTCCTCTTCTTTTCTTAAATAGTCCTTGGTTAGTGATTCTATATCCTTCTCCCTATAAGACGTAATTGAGACGTTTTTAGTTTGTTCATTAAAATCAACCAAAAAGTATTTGTTTTTCGCTTTAACATTCATCTTGTTAATTTCCGAGTGCGAACGTTTTATCCGCCGAAGAGTTTCCTTAACCTTTAGTTCTTCATAACTAGTTCGCAATTCTTGTTTTAGGGCTTGTTTGGAATTTGGCGTACCGACCACCGTTGGCGATTTCTCAAGAATAGCTATGGCGGAACTTGCCAATTTAAAAAAGTTTAGCCACTCCTCCGGCCCCTGGCTTGACTTAAAAGAATGACTCAAATAATCGCCAGCTACCTCAACACATGTGGCCCATGCATGCTGGCGTTTAGTACGAATCTGAATCTCCACATTCAATCCATTGTAGTAATCGTTTTTATCGCTGTAGTACTTATAGATCAAGTGGATACCTCGATATCCAGATGGTTTTGGAGTAATAATGTAATCGTATTCACGAATAAACTTGTGCTTCATTTCAGATTTCCGAATGGCATTGCGCAAACGATATAAGTCAGAGACCTTATCTAGTACCGTCCGACATCCACCAATATCTTGCATAGAAGCCAGGTCATGACTCTTTAGTCGACCAAGCTTATCAACAATTGAGGGCAATCTCTTGAGCCTGAACACCGATGTTGAGTCGTCGGTAATTTTCAAAGATTCACGTTGGAGCATTTGAAGAAAAGTTTTTACGGGTTGAAGATGCGAAGAGCGCCAGTTGTCTGCGACATCTAATGCATATTTATTATCGAGCCCATTTTCACTTGCAAGAATTTTCCCGCATCTCCTGACTTCGTTTCTTTTATATTTCGGTTTGGAAAAAGTCATAAAGCCTTACCTATCAATAAAGTTCTTTGTAGATTGTGCTATTAAGATAATCATTACACACAATTAATGCAAATATTTGTTTAATTGAGCGAGTTTACCCATGAGGGAATATCTAACGTCCCTGTCCTATGACACGGATTATTGAGCATGAAGCGGCATAAAATGCCATGCATCTAACTTTAGGCGTATTCAAGAAGCAATATTATGAGTATTCAGTTCACACGGGATTTTGTGAATATTTTCTACGAAATGTGGCCAAAAGCGAGTCATAGCTAGTAAAAAGTAAATATCATCTTGTTGCATTCCAGACGTATCAAAATAGAAATATAGTAATCTTAAAAAGTTCTGAACATAAAAAATTGTGGAGATCACGGGTTCGAATCCCGTGCGGGGTACCAACAAACATGCAGGTCTGAGCTTTAATCAGCTCCGACCTTTTTCTTTGCGGTTAAGTTGACGATCACGCTGTAAATTGAATGATCTCGATTGATTGTCTAACCTCATCGATTACCCGTGATATCTGCTAATATCTTCCTTGTATCCTAAGGGGGATCGCACGATGAATGGAACACCTGAAAACCTGAATCACGCTTCGATAAACTCCGAGATATATATCAAGATAAAGAAAATTCGACACCGCTGTAAGAAATGCGGTTCTCAGATATCCCAGAACGCCCGAACCTGCTGGAGTTGTGGAGCAAAAATCGACCCCGGTTCAGCGGAAAACAAGAAACTCGCACGATATGTCGCGGTCGCGGTCATCGCGATAATCGTTCTCCTCGCAATTATGCCAAGAGCGACAAACTAATCGCTTGCCAACAGCATCCCGAAGACCTACCATTTAGGCGGAAAGATACCCGCTCACAGGAAGCGTCGATTATGAACAGTATCACGCAGTTCTTTAACCCGAACAACCCGCTACTATATATCCTACTGATTTGGACGGTCGTCTGGAAGGGCCTGGCCCTCTGGCGTTCCGCCCGAAACAAGCAGCCGGCATGGTTCATCGTGTTGCTCATGGTGAACACGGTCGGGATTCTCGAGATCATCTACCTCGTTTTCTTCAACAGAAAACGGATGGAATTCCGATAGCTCCGACCGATATATTTCACCTCGACCGCTGAACTTGCTTGGCCAGATTCCTTTTCTTCTTCGACAGGGTATCGATCCTTCCCTATCCATTCAGGTCCGGACTAGCGGACCGTCACGATTTTCGCAAGTTCTTTGCGGTTCACGAAGAACGTCCTGTCGGCGCTCTTCTCCTTATTGTTCATATCGAATTCGAATTTACCGGGTGTCCCCTTGTCGGCATGGACGGCCACGATGACCTTTTGCGTTTTCACGCCCGTCAGCTTGACGGCGACATCGGTACTCTCACCTTTGTCGATATGCGCCAGGCCGACACGCCTGCCGGGCATACCGTTATCATCGGCGTGCACGACAAGCCATGCGGCTTGCGGAGCGGTGACGCGGCTCACCACGAGAGTATCTACTCCCGGCTGATCAGAAACACTGAGACTCGCATTCTTACCATCGACCACATAGCCCCACACGCCCATGGTCCCTTTTGCGGGAGCATTGGCGAAGGAGTAGGTCGTCGCGGTCAGCAGAAGCACGGCCGCCAACACAGAAAGCGCAATCGTTCGCTTTTTCATATATATCTTTCCTTTCTAAAAAATCGCTTAAGCGACTTTTCTCAGTGTCGGCTTGAACCGTCGGAGCAACAGCGAGCTCGTGACGACGCTCACGCTTGAAAGCGCCATCGCGGCACCGGCAAGCTCGGGGCGCAAAAGACCCAACGCCGCAATCGGAATACCGAGCGTGTTATAACCGAGAGCCCAGAAAAAGTTCTGGTGGATCTTTCGCATGGTGCGTTTCGAAAGTTCGATGGCGGTCACCACATCGCGCAAATCGTTTTTGATGAGCACGATACCACCGGTCTCCATCGCCACATCCGTTCCGGCGCCCATGGCGATTCCCACATCCGCCTGAGCGAGCGCCGGCGTGTCGTTGATGCCGTCGCCGACCATGGCAGTCACAAGTCCTTTTTCCTGCAGTTTCGAGACTTCTCGCGCCTTATACTCGGGAAGCACCTCGGCCAACACGTGATCGGAGGCAATACCGGCTTGCGCCGCGATCGCCTCGGCCGTACGACGGTTGTCGCCGGTGATCATATAGACCTGCACGCCCATTTTAGTCAGCTGAGCTACAGCTTCTTTTGAATTGTCTTTCAACGTATCGGCGACGGCTATCAAACCTGCAGCCACACCGTCGATTGCCGTGAGCATGACGGTCTTGCCCTCACCTTCGAGAAGTTCGATGCGTGTGGCAAAGCCACCGACATCAATCCCCTCCTCTGCCATGAGCTTTCGATTTCCGAGAGCGACACGGTGTCCGTCGACCACGCCATGAACCCCATGCCCGGGAACCGCTGCGAAGTTCTCGACGCTCGGCAGCTCGAGTTCCAGCTCTTTGGCGTGATTCACGATTGCCTCAGCCAGTGGGTGCTCGCTCGATTTTTCGAGCGCAGCCGCCAGACGGAAGAAAAGGCTTCGATCGAAATCGCCGAAGGACTCAGCCTCGGTCACCACGGGTTTGCCGTAAGTGAGCGTGCCTGTTTTGTCGAACACGATCGCCTTGATTTTGTAGGCGGTTTCGAGGGCCTCTCCACTCTTGATGAGGATACCGTTCTCGGCTCCTTTGCCGGTGCCGACCATAATAGCGGTCGGTGTGGCGAGACCGAGGGCACAAGGACAGGCGACGACGATCACCGACACCGCAGCCAACAGGGCTTTCACAAACGGCGTCACGCTCGCATAGTACGAAGCATCGACGAAGTTCGGGACCACGAAGAGCCAAACCAGGAAGGTCAGCAGTGAGATGCCGACGACCACGGGAACGAAGATGGCAGAGATCCTGTCGGCGAACCGCTGTACGGGAGCCTTGGAACCTTGGGCGTCTTCGACCAGTTTGATAATCTGCGCCAAAGCGGTATCGGCACCGACTTTGGTTGCACGAAACTGAAAACTGCCGAGTTTGTTGAGCGTCGAGCCGATGACGGCATCGCCGACGCTTTTTTCGACCGGAATCGATTCTCCGGTGAGCATGGACTCGTCAACCGAGCTCAAGCCCTGTGTGATGACTCCGTCGACCGGTACTTTTTCTCCAGGGCGAACAACGACGACATCGCCGGCGACGACCTGCTCGACCGGAATGTCTATTTCTTCTCCCCCACGCACGACGCGCGCCGTTTTAGCCGCCAGACCCATGAGCTTTTTGATGGCGTCGCCGGTCTTGCCCTTGGCGCGCGCCTCGAGAAGTTTGCCCAAGATGACGAACGTCAACAGAAGCGCCGCCGTTTCATAAAACACCGGCTCCGTTTTCAAAGACGGCACGAAGGTCGCAGCCACGCTGTAGAAATAAGCGGCCGAAGTTCCGATGGCGACAAGAGTATCCATGTTGCCCGTACGCCGCTTGAGCGCATGCCAAAAGCCTTTGTAAAACTGTGCGCCGACGTAGAACTGGACCGGCGTGGATAACGCGAGAGCGATATATTTCTGAACCATGGCCGGACTCCAACTCCCGCCGAATATACGGGCGAGAAGTTCGGCTGCACCAGTCGGGATGGCCGTCATGAAGGGCGGCACCATCGAAACCAGAAATGCCGGTACGGCGAAGAAGAGCGCGAAAACAAGCAGATTTTGTTGATGCTCGGCATATTTACGCTGAGCGATTCGCTGAGCATCCTCGGGCGCATCGGCCGATCTGCTTCCGGTCTCGACTTTGACCACTGCGTCGTAGCCGGCTTTTTTCACCGTCTTGATGAGCGCGTCGATACTTACGACACGAGGGTCGAAAGTCACCGTCACCGTTTCGGAGGCGAGGTTGACCGGCGCCGAAACGACACCCGACACCCGACCGAGGACTTTCTCGATGACCGCCGAGCACGAAGCGCAGGTCATCCCCATCAAACCGAGCGTGACGGCAGTCGCTCCCGCCTCCTCATTATTTGCAGCGGAAGCCGCTCCCGCTTCTGAAGCGCCGAGCGTTGAGCTGGCATCGGAAAGCAAGAGAGCCCCGTAGCCGGCTTTTTTCACCGCAGCTGCAATGGCGGTCTCATCGATTGCCGATCGGTCGAAATCAACCGACATCTTCTCCGTCGCTAGATTTACATTTGCGTTCTGTATTCCATCGAGCTTGCCGACGACCTTCTCGATGACGGCCGCGCACGAAGCACACGTCATCCCGGTCACGCCGAAGCTCGCGTGTAGTTTTTTGTCAGTCATTCAAATCCTCCTAGGATTTCAGTCGGGTGTTGCCGACGCTGCGACAACACCCGCACCGCTTGCCTGTTACTCGGCTACGATTTGTGCAGAGACCATTCTCATCTGGCAGTAGAACGTGTAGGTGCCTTTTTTCATTGCAGGCAACTTCACGGTTTTTCCTCCGGAGGTGAGATCTTCGTTGACGTTGAAATCAGGCATGTAGACACCCGAGAGGCACCCGCCGTCCGACTTTGAGAAATTGATTACCACGGGAACGCCGGCCTTCACTTTGATGACGTTCGGATTGAAAACCCCCTGCGAAGTGTCGACATTTATCGTCTGCACACCGTTCGCGACCTTGGTCGAACCCTTTACCGACGCGCCACCGTCACCGCTACCGCAGCAGCCATCGGTCGAGCCATCGATCGAACCACCGGTCTGACCACCAATCGAGCCATCGGTCGAGCCATCGATCGGACCACCGGTCGATGAGGCTGACTGCGTGGATGCCACGGCCGTCGAAGTGGAACCGAATGAGTTTTGGTTCCTTACAAAGGCAAAGTGATACGCACCCATGAAAAGCGCCGCCATGAGGGCAACCACGAGAAGCGCCCTCTCGACGTTCAGTCCCGTTGAATGTTTGGTTTCTTGTTCAAGCATGAGAAGTTTCTCCTTTATTGAGCGAGTTCGGCCGTATAGCCGGACTCGGTTATGGTTTTGATGATTGCGTCCACGTTCGTTTTGTCGTTGTCGAAGGCGACCTGTGTCACTCCGGTCGCGTGATTGCAATCGACCGATTGTACGCCGTCGAGATCTTCGAGGTTCATCGTCACGAGCATCGAGCAGGAACTGCAGTGCATTCCGCCCACGTTAAGCGTTACGTTGTTCATAATTGCTTCCTTATCTCTGAGAGTTCTAGCCGAAGAATCCGCCGACGGCCAGACCAAGTGCGACCGATAATACAAGTGCTGCGAGAACAAAAACCAATTCAAGTCTATCAAACCCGAAGATTACGATGTCTTTCTCCTTGGCGGACGGAGACTTCTTGCCCGAAGAAGACTTCTTACCCGACGGAGACCTTTTGCCCGAAGAAGACTTCTTGCCCGAAGAAGGGACATCGCCTGAAGTCTTCGCACGGAGATTCAAGACGATTACAATGACGAGCAGGAGGAATACTACTCCGATGACATAAACGAGCACCGGTCGTTTCGTGGCTCCCGCCGCCCCGACTTGAAGCGTGCCGGTAATCATACCCATCTGACACGACATCTGATAATCGCCGGCGGCTGTCGCGGGCAAATTGATGACGGTCACCCCGTTGTCCTTCAGTGAAACGCGTATTCCGAGTTTCGGGAACAGCAGTTCTTTAGAACAAGCATTCGCGTCTTTGCGGTTCACGATGAGGCGAACCGGTTTATCGGCCGGAATTACGAGCGTGGACGGTTTGTATTGTTGACCTTCGACGACCATGGGCACTTCGATGACACCGTCGGCGCCCTTCTTGAATTTCGACTCGTCAATCGAGACGGCACTTTTACCGACGACGGCAGTTTTCACGACGTTGAAGTTGACCGGTAAGCCCAACGCGGTGGCGCCGCGATTCATCATGACACCTCCGAGAAGGATAATCACGATTGCTCCACCGACTGCCATGTACTTCTTGAATTTGACGCCCAACACGCTCGCGAACGCGCCGTACGCGAGCATCACCGGCACGGTACCCAAGCCGAAGCCGAGCATTGCCAAACCGCCGCTGATCGTGCTGCCGGAGCCCGCCGCCGCTACCTGCGCCGCAATCAACGGACCGCACGGCATGAGGCCGGTCATGAGGCCGAAACTCACCGGCGTAACCAGCGAAGATTCATCTTCGGATGCATCCTTCATCGCTT
Source organism: Coriobacteriia bacterium (assembly GCA_016649875.1). Lineage (NCBI taxonomy): Bacteria > Bacillati > Actinomycetota > Coriobacteriia > Coriobacteriia bacterium. The sequence goes on along the minus strand of JAENWW010000012.1, from coordinate 25,995 downwards.
TGCGGCGAAGCTTGGACAGCATGTTCATGATGAATTTCGGTGGCTTCGGCTGAAGGTAATTGAGCACGGGGAACTTGCCGGTCATCTGCAGACCAAGCAGGATCATGTAGAATCCCGCCACGATGCTCACCCAGCTTCGCGCACCGGTGCTTATGAAGTTGCCGATACTGCCGAGAAACAGTCCGACCAATGTATAGCTCACTATCTTCGCGAAATGGTAAGCGAAGTGAGGCTTCATGCGCTGGAAGAATGTGCCCTCCTCGCTGCCTTTGACGGCATACGAAAGGACCATGTTTCCACACATCATCACACAGTGAAAACCGGTGAAGAGCCCCGTTACGAGCATGGGGAAAAATAAGTTCAAGATTATATCCTCGCTGTCGCAGGGCGCCATGGCACACAGCCATTAACGCCGATACGGTCGGATGGTAGCTTTTGCAAGCTGCGGACACACGTGTCTTAGATCAAGACACAAAGCGAGGTAGATTTAGATTCTTAAAGGGGTGAGATGCGACACGGGTCGTTCTTCGTCGGACAAAGATACGATACGACGTACCCCCGTGAGAGAGGAAGGCTTGATGGCGGTCGCAACCGTTGAAACGACGGTGAAATCAGGCGAAAACTGCTTTGCCGCCACCGAAGTCTGCTTGGAAGGGTTCGTGCAAGTAGAGCAACTTCTCGCGCTCGCCATGGGGCAGGATGGCATGTTGTTCGACGACGCCATAGCGCACGTGGGAGTCATAATCATCATCAAACAAGCCGGCATCACGGCAAAAACGAACAGAACCAAAGAAAGGCTCAGTTTTGTCGCACTCCGTATGTCGAACCTGTTGTTCACAGCTCCCACTTCATCAAACGTCTATTTCCCTGTATTGCGATACGACACGGCTCATAGTGCCGACGGAGTAATTCTATAGTATGCACGCCTGTCGATGAGCGCTTCACCGAACATCCATAATTCTCTCCGCGTTCCTGAAATACCAGAATATGTATGGTACAAGACGATTGCATATTCTCGCAATACGTTCTTATTCGATTAAAATGAGTGTCGCAACATGAAAATATTTTAAGAAAAATCAAATATTGTGCAAGGATTCCCACGGCTCAATCGTATTGGATATATAAGGAAGTGAGACATGACACGAAAATCGCTCGATATCGACGGTAGGATCTCGGGAGCACTTGGAAAACATTCGGACATGGTACGCAGAATCTGTTATGTGTATCTCCGCAACAATGCGGATGTCGATGACGTGTTTCAAGAAGTGTTCCTGAAGTTACTGCTGAGGGAAGACCCTTTCGAGACCGAGGAACACGAAAAAGCATGGGTGATACGGGTGACGGTCAACAAGTGCAAGGACACCTTGAAGAGTTTTTGGCGTAAGAACATCGACTCGATTGGTGAGAGGGATTTTCCCTTCGAGGACAAGGCCGAAAGCGATCTGTTGCAGACGGTACTCTCCTTGCCGGATAAGTACAAAGGCGTCATCTATTTGTTCTATTACGAGGGATACACCGTACCTGAGATGACGAAGATGCTCCAAAAGAAAGAAAATACGATTTACTCCCTCTTGCACAGGGCCAGGGTTTTGATCAAACAGGAACTGGGAAGTGATGAAATTGATTACTCGTTTTAAGACGGCATTGGGCCGAATCAAGGCAGACGAAGCCTTACTGGATAAGACGGAAGCGTATCTGAAGGATGCGCTTGAACACAGGAACGGGCGCAGAAGTGGCGTGCCGATAAATTGGAGAGTGTTATATATGAAGAAGAGCTTTGCAGTCGCACTGAGTGTTGCAGTCCTGGCAGTCGGAGGAAGCGTCGGCGGTTACGCTTTTTATCAAACGCCGCAGTCCTATCTCAGCTTGGACATCAACCCGAGCATCGAACTGGGCGTCAACTCGTTCGGCAAGGTCGTCATGGCCGAGGCTTATAACGCCGATGGCGAAAAAGTCTTGAACGGAACCGATGTGGTGGGTTCGAACGTGGATGAGGCGACCGATGCCCTGATCACGTCTACCGGTGCAAACGGGTATATTGCCGGCGACGGGTCGACCATCATATCCCTCACCTCCGAAACAGACGATGACGCGATGGCCGACAAACTCGAGTCGGATGCCGAATCCGGTGCGAATAATGCCCTGGAACAGGCGGGATACACAGCTGAAGTCCACAAAGACAGGATCTCCCTCTCACTGCGTGAAGAGGCCATCGCGGCCGGTATCACTCCGGGAAAGCTGAATCTGATTCATAAGCTCCAATCAGCCGACCCGACAGCGACCGTCGACGCTTACAAGTCGGCAAGCGTCACCGAGATCATCCGACACACACAACTTGCCAAGGGAATACCCGCTGCCTCCGGCAAAAAATCCGATTCCGGATCAGACTCCGCCGACATGCAAGACGCAAAAAGTGACGGTGCGGACAATCAGGATGAGAACGACGACTCCGATAACGAAAATTCCACCGGTTCGAACAGCATGAAGGAGAGAACGGTACATAAGAAAAGTACCACCGCTTCCGGCGCGTCGGATGATCAAGACGAAGCAACCGATCAGAGCGATCAGAACGATGATCAGGACGAAGCAACCGATCAGAGCGATGATCAGGATAATCATGATTCCATGAAAAGTGCGACCGACACCCAAGATAGGGACAACGGCGATTCGAACAGTCATGGCAATCAGGACAACTAACGGAATTCTTTTGGTTCAAAAGAGGCAATGACGGTACAATAGTACCCTTGAGTAAGCTAAACGGCTGCGCTTGCACTCGTGCAAGTGAGGAAAGTCGGGGCTCCACAGGGTAGAGTGCCTGTTAGATGCAGGGCGCGGCGACGCGATGGATCAGTGCCACAGAAAAGAAAACTCCCCGCCTTCAAACGCGGAGAAAAGCTGAAACGGTGCGGTAAGAGCGCACCAGCGTCTCAGCAATGAGGCGGCTTGGTAAACCCCACTCGGAGCAAGAGCAAATAGGTGTGATTAAGACCGACCCGGTCGGCACACGGGTATGTTCGCTTGAGGCGCGTGGCGACGCGCGTCCCAGATAAATAGTCGTTCACGACAGAACCCCGCTTATCGGCTTACTCAACCTTTAAGAAGAAACGCCTTCCGCATTATGCGGAGGGCGTTTTCTCATTGTGCACGCAAAACTTTCAGCGCTTCGATGTTGACGATGTCTTTCTGTGGTGGATCGCCGGGCATTTCGGTGGTCAAACACAGATGATCGACACCTTTCAAATGCAGCAGCTTATAAAAAGCTTCGTTCCCGATTTCACCCTGCCCTATCCACTCGTGGCGATCTTTACGCGCGCCGAGCCCGAACTTGCAGTCGTTGGCATGTACCAGCCTCCACCGATCGAGCCCGACCGAGGAAATCTCCGACATGATCTCCTCCCATGCCGCATCGGTGGTGACATCGTAGCCGTACGCCCACGCGTGGCAGGTGTCGATACAGAAGCCGAGCTTCTCAGTCGGTACATCGCACTCCGTGATGACAGCTGCGACATCACCGACCGGGCCTCCGAAAATCGTTCCGGCGCCCGCCGTGTTTTCCAAAACGAGTACCGTCTTGACGGCGTCGAGCCCACCGGCCAGTTCGAACGCCTCCTCGATTGCCCGCGCCGCACGCACAATCGCCGCAGACGTATCGCCGTCGGGCACCGAGCCCAAGTGGGTGTTTATGCCGGCGGCACCGAGCAGCGAGCCTCTCACGAGCTCATCGGCCAGACCACGAACCGACTTCTCACGCAATTCGTCGTTATCGGTCGTAAGGTTTATCAGATACGAGGTGTGAGTGAAAACGGGGCCGATTTTCTTTTCATCCCGCAGCTCGCGCATGGTCTCGACTGCCAGGTCATCGATCGGTTTCGCATTCCACTGACGCGGAGACTTCGCAAAAATCTGCAAACACTCCGCCCCTATGAGTTCTGAATATTGAGCCATTTTCCGGTATCCGCCGGAGGTAGGGACATGCGCTCCGATAAGCATGGTCACTCCTTAAACGTGAGGTTTACACATACGTATTTCTTAAGTCCTACTTATCATATACACTATTTTCAAAAGACGGCGAAAGTATGAGCATGAACAACAACGAATCGGCAGAAGAATACGCGCTGCGACCGTGGTCGGGGCGCGCAATCATCCATCTCGACTTGGATGCGTTTTTTGCCGCCGCAGCCCAGCTCGATCACCCCGAGTTGCGCGGTCTTCCCGTCATCGTGGGAGGAGACGCGAAACATCGCGGCGTCGTGTCGACCGCAAGTTATGAGGCACGCGCATTCGGAGTCCATTCGGCGATGAGTTCGGCTAGAGCGCAACAGCTCTGTCCGCAAGCCGTTTGGGTCAAGAGCGACTTCGACCGCTACCACGAACTCTCCGCCCGTGTGTTTCATATTCTTCGCGATTACACGCCGCTCATGGAACGAACTTCCATCGACGAGGCGTACGCCGACATCACCCCTGACATCGGACACACGACCCATCCGGCAATCGTTTGCCTCGAGATTCAAAAACGAATCTGCGCACTCGGTCTCACCGCTTCAATCGGGCTGGGCACCTCCAAAACCATTGCGAAAATCGGATCCGATTACCTGAAGCCGCGTGGACTGACCGTGATAGAGCCGGGAAAAGAACGAGAGTTTTTGTCATCGATGCCGATAGAGAAAATGGGTGGAATCGGAAAGTCGACGGCTAAAAAGCTCAAGAGCATCGGCATTGCCACGTTGGGCGACTTGTCGAAGACCCAGGAACAAGACGTGCGCCACATACTCGGGAATTCGGCTCGGAGAATGATAGATCGTGCCTCAGGGATCGACCCGAGTGAAATAGTCCTCGAAAGCGAAACGAAATCGATCTCCAACGAGCACACGTTCGATGTCGACACCGATGACAAAGAGGTTCTTTGCTCCGAACTGACGACCTTGAGCGAAAAAGTGGGTTGGCGACTGCGCAAGGAGCATCTGTCGGGACGAACAATCACCGTGAAGGTGAAGTTTTCAGATTTCACCACGAAAACGATTTCAAAAACGTTTTCGAACCCGCTCAACGATGAGGCCGCCCTTTCCGACATCGCAAAAAATCTGCTCATCGGCTCGGATAGTCTCAAGCGAAGCGTACGCCTCCTCGGCGTGGGAGTTTCGAATTTCACACGAGATGAGGTGCAACTCTCTCTCGACGACTTCGCGTCGGTAAACGATGAGGTTCTTCGCAAAGGCGCCGGACGCGAGCAACTCGTCAAAGGAATGGATGAAATCCGCGAGAAGTTCGGATACGCCTCCATAGGCTCGGGTACCGGATTACTCATGGCGAAACAGGACCCCGAAAAAGCGGATCCGGCGATTACAACAGAAAAAGATGTGTTGGAATAAGTGTCTTAACTAGAGTTTTTCAGCGTCATCGACTAAACGTTGAAGGCCGGCGACGATACGATTCGAGAGCGCATGCTCGAGAACGCATGCTTCCTCATGAACCGTGCCTCTCTCGAATCCGAGGACTTCGACGAGAAAACGCTCGGCGACACGATGGCGACGCAAGATTTCGCGTGCGTAATCGAATCCTTTCGGCGTGAGTATCACGCCTTTTCCCTGTCGGGTGACAAGCCAGTCGGCCCCCATTCGAGCCAATGCCGTGCTCACCGATGGGCGTGTGACTCCCACCATCTCAGCGATGTCGGAAGGATGTGCGACAATGCATTCGCCACGTTGCATCGAGGGAACCATCGTGCCGATACCCTGACACTGCGCCGTATCGACACAGGTGTCCACGCAAGAAAGACGCAAAATCGCCTCCAGGTACTCCTCGACATTCGGCGTATACATGGCGCTCCCCTTCTTAATCGGTGGGGCTGTATCCGACACGTGCTATCGGAGACTCCCAGACCGCGACTTCTTTGACCACGACATCCGCAGTAATCATCTCTTGCAAGCGCAGACAAATCACCCGCGCGAGATTTTCCGCCGTCGGGCTCATGGTATCGAAAGGCTCATTCTCATTGATGTACGTATGGTCGTAAGTAGACAGTATGCTTTTCAAATCATCTTTCAAATTCTTGAAATCATAGACGATACCGATACCGTCGAGATGAGGAGACGCGACGCTTACCTCGACATCCCACGTGTGCCCATGAAGATTTCTGCATTCACCGGGATACCCGTAAAGATTATGGGCGGCATCGAAGTGGTCTTTAACAGTCAGAGTATATATTCCAGACATCGTCGTTCGTTCCTGTTCTACTGCGGAATCAGAATCTTTTTCGTGTGCGACCGTAGGCTCGAGAGCGAGACTCAATTGCTCGGCGCCGGAGGTGAAACCGTAATCGAGAATGAAGTTGCCGACGGAGCCCTTGGCATCCATGGCCTCGTTGGCACGCTCATCTGCATCTTTATTTTGCGCACGTGGCACGTTTTCGAGAGAGACATCCTCGAAACGCACCAACAATTTCGAGGCGTCGGCGCAAAGTGTCTGGAGCTCCTTCTTTTTTACTTTATACTCTCCGCGCAATTGCTTGATGACCAACTCGCTGTCGGCGATAACCTGAAGCGAAGCGACATGTGCCGCGAGCGCATTTTCGAGTCCCCAGATAATCGCTCGATACTCGGCGACGTTATTGGTAGCGACTCCTATGAATGCACCGGCGGAGTATACCTCTCCCGTCGATAACTCGAGATGGATACCGATACCGGCCGGGCCGGGGTTGCCCCGCGAACCTCCATCGGTATGCAAAGTTGCTTTTATTGCATCAGTCATTCTTCGGTACCACCAAAAGTCGTTTACATGACGGACACACGACAATCGCACCCTCATGTTCCGCCATATCGTCGATTTGTGTGTAAGAGAATTTCACACGGCACATGGAACACGCATTATCGATCAACTCACCGACCGCCACGCCGCTTTTCTCGAGAGAAATCGCCTTGTAGCGATCGAGCGTTTCTGCGGGCACATGCTTTTCTGCCTTCGCGCGGGCCGCCTTGAGCTCTTCGACCTTTACGTCGACTTGTGACTTCAGCGAGGCGAGTCCTTCTTCGAGCTTCGCCCTCGCCGTGAAAAGTTTTTCTATCTTTTCGGCGATTTCGCTTTCTTGCTTCATCGTCGCATCCTGCTGTTCCAGATAAGCGATTTCGCCATACTCTATCTTGTCGATACGGCGGATTTGAGCTTCGATGTCTTTCGAAAGCGCTTGTATGCTGCGTGTCTCGAAGATAGTCGCCAGCTGTTTGCGCTCGTCATCGATTTTAGCTTGCGCGGCAAGCACTTCGTCTTGTCCCGCTGTGATTTTCAGTTCGAAATCGTGCGCATTTTCCTCAGCCTTCACGCGCGATACTTCCAATTGACCGATGGCTTTTTCGATTGCATGAATTTTGGCATGAGCCGGATGTTGATTGAACGAGCGCATGATCGTTCTGCCCTCGACATCGATTTTTTGTATATCGAGCAGCGCCGACTGTTGTGCAGTGTGCATATTACTCTCCAATCGAAACCCACCAGTGCGCACCGGCGGGCATATCGTAGACCTTGGTAGGCGAAATGAACGTGTTGGAAAGTACCGCTTCTTTCAAAAGCGGAACCAAAGGCCACTCGGAGACATCATGGCCGAGTTCGATACAGGCCAAGCCTTGTTCCCTTGCGGCAAGACACTCATGATAGTGGATTTCTCCCGCAATCAAAAGGTCTGCGTGAGCACTGAGCGCTTCATCGACGCGCGACGAAGCAGAACCCGTTGCAGTGACTATGCGGATCACCTGTTTCGTCGCCTCTCCCCACACGCGCGGAAAGACTCCGAAGACTTCTCTGCATGAGCGCGCCACTTCGGCAAGCGAACGCGGAGTGGGAACCTCCCAAAGCTCGGCATACGAAGGAGGCTCCGATGTTTCAAGATCTCCTCTGTCCAATAACCCCAGTTTCGACCCCAAGATATATTTCGCATCGCGGGCAACGTCGAGGTTCGTGTGGGCGTTTATGAGAGCGATGCCGCGTTTGATGGCTTCGTGAACCACGCGAGCGTTATAGCTTTGTGAGGTATTCACATTTTGCAACGGTGAGAGAAACACCGGATGATGGGTGACGACGACATTTGCCGCCTTTGCTGTCGCGAACTCGAGTACCTCAAGCGTCGGATCGAGTGCGAATACTATTCCCTCGACCGCCTGAGAAGGATCTCCGACGAGCAAACCGACGTTATCCCATGAAGCACTCCCGCTCGAAGGATAGACGTTTTCTATTCCTTGTGCGATTTCTGCGACGGTGACTACAGATCCAGCCATCTGATATTCCCTTCACGTTGTGGATAAGCTATGCGCGTCTCCCCTAAGGAGGCGAGAATATCGGCGGCGTCATTCAGGCGATAGCCGACTTCCGCGGGATCATGCGCATCGGACCCGAGCGTGAAATGCACGCCGTTTTCGATGAAGCGCTTAATGAATCCCACGGACGGATATTGCTCTTTCACCGGTTTTCTCCACCCTGCCGTCGACACCTCGACCAACACGCCGGATTGCCCGGCGACGCGAGCCGCCTCCGCATAAAAATCATCTTCATTGCTTGCACGATGCCCGAACTTTTTCACCAGATCGGGATGAGACATCACATCGTAGAGACCGGAGGAGGCTGCCGCACACCACTGCGTGAAATAATCTTCCCACACGGCATCGACGTCGCGCTTGTCCCACTCTTCAAGATAGTTCGGATCGTCAAACGCCCAGCCATCGAGAAAATGCACACTGCCGAGCACGACTTCGACCCCGCAAGCGCGAGCCTGCCTCACCGACTCGGCCGTCCACGCAAGATCCGTCGATAGCCAGTCGGCTTCGGCGCCGATAACGAGATCGGCACCATCCCAGTCGAATCGCAAATCACGAAGCTCGGCGACGTAGAGAGTGTCCACATCGCCGCGCATCGCATAGATCCCTTCGGGATCGAGTTCGGGTTTCAACGGAAGATGCTCGGTCATGACGGCACCGAGCAGCCCGGCGTTTTGAACCGCACGCAACATGTCGGTGGGCGTTCCCACCGCATGCCCGCAAAGCTCGGTATGCATGTGACAGTCAGCTAATCTTCGCACGGGAATTAGTCCTCTTCCGCATGCGGATCGAAGTTGGGGTCGGCCGACTTGATCTCACCGGCGAGAGGCTCACGCCCGTGTTTCTTGAGATAATCATCGATTGCCACCTTCAGACCGTCGGTGGCAAGCACCGAACAGTGCATTTTCGGCGCCGGCAAACCATCGAGCTCATCGGCGACTTCTTGTTTCGAAATCCTCACCGCATCTTGAATTTTCATGCCTTTGGCGAGTTCGGTGATCATGGAAGATGTCGCTATCGCCGCTCCGCACCCAAGGGTTTGGAACTTGAGATCGGTAAGCGTATCATCATCATCGACTTTGATGGTGATTTTCATGATGTCGCCGCACGTCGGGTTCCCGACTTCGCCTACCCCGTCGGCATCTTCTATGACGCCGACATTGCGCGGATTGTTAAAGTGATCCATAACCTTTTCTGTGTAAATCATTAACGGTACCTACCCTTTCGCCGTAATCTTTCGCCGTAATACTACTCTTTGACTATTTGCCGGAACAAAACATTCACTACTATTTGCCGGAACAAAACATTCTGGTATAAACAGGTGACATCGCGCGCAAACGCTCCACAATGGGCACGAGAGCCTCGACGAAATCATCGATATCTTGCTGAGTGGTATAGCGTCCCAACGAAACTCTGAGACTTCCGTGCGCAATCACTTGAGGGATTCCGATCGCGAGGAGAACGTGGCTCGGCTCAAGAGAACCCGAGCTGCATGCCGAACCCGTGGATATCGAAAATCCGAGATTATCGAGCTGCAAAAGCATCGACTCGCCCTCCACGCCTTTGACGATCAAGGGCGCGATGTTGGGAAGACGATCACCGGAATCAAGGGATGTGATGGTGTTTTCAAGTCGGGCGAGCACCTGCTCTATGACCGAATCACGCAGTGCCACCAAGCGAGGCATCTCCGTTTCCTGCTCTGCAATCATAAGCTCGAGGGCTTTCGCGAAACCGACTGCTCCGGCGACGTTTTGCGTTCCCGAACGGCGGCGCTGTTCTTGGCCGCCGCCTTTGATGAAGGGATCGAGCTTCGTGCCGCGACGGATATAAAGTCCGCCGATGCCCTTGGGGCCGTAAATTTTGTGCGCTGAAAAACTTGCGAGATCGATGCCGAGATCCTCGACGTCAAACGGTATTTTGCCGAGTGACTGAACCGCATCGGTGTGCATGACGGCACCAGCCGCATGCGCCACCTCCGAAATCGCTTTGATGTCGTTTATCGCTCCGACCTCGTTGTTGGCATGGATGATTGAAACGAGTTTCGTGTTGGGCTTGATCGCCGCAGCGACATCCTCGGCATGGATATGACCGTCTGCGCCGGGCTTGACCAATGTAACCTCATGTCCCTGCTTTTCGAGCCAATGAGCGGGCTCGAGTATCGCATGGTGCTCATAGGCTGAAGTGACGATATGCCCTCCACCGTCGGGAGCCAGACGATTCATGCTTCCGATGAGCGCCATGTTGTCAGACTCGGTCCCTCCGCTGGTGAACACGAATTCCGAAGGAGCTTTCGCGCCGATATTGCCGGCGATGCTCGTTCGCGCCTCTTCCAACGTGGTGAAAGCGTCACGCCCGATTGCGTAAAGCGAGTTCGCGTTACCGAAGTGTTCGGTAAAATACGGAAGCATCGCCTCGAGCACGCGAGGGTCGACGGGGGTGGTTGCCGAGTAATCGAGATATCTGGTCATGATAGTTACTGCATCTCCTTTTTCATTTCCTTGTCGAAGCGCTTTTGCGCACCGGCCAAACTGGCGATTGTGGTCGATTGAAACTCATCTCTGAGGACTTTGGTGGCTTTGGCCCAAACATGGGCGGCGGCACAATTTGCTTGCTTTGTGCATCCCACCCCGGTTGCTTGATTGGCCGAGTCACAGACCGTAGCCTGCAGGGGACCTTCGACCGCTTCGACGACGTCGAGTACCGTCAACTTCTCGGGATCTTTCGCCAAGACGAATCCCCCGTGAGCTCCGCGCACAGATGTGATGACATCGGCTTGACGGAGCCCGTGCAGAATCTGTTCGAGAAACTTCAACGGAACTTCTCGCCTGAGAGAAATCGTACGGGCGTTCACCGGACCGTCGCCGATGGCTACCGCCAAATCGATGGTCGCGAGAAGTGCATACTCTGATTTCGTCGTGAGTCGCATTCTTAATCCCTACAAGATGAGTCAGAATTCCTACTTCTAAAGACTACCTTTTTTGTCAGGTATGTCAACAACTGCAAGAAGCTTCATCCGAATTGCACAAAAAAAGAGCCGTCGAAGGCACATATAGCACCTCTGACGGCTCAAAAATACCCCTGTACCCGACAAGCGATTCCCGTCGGTTACTTTCCGATCGATTTCAGCAAAGAAGCCATCTCAATGCCGGCGACTGCGGCGTCAAAGCCCTTGTTCCCCGCCTTGGTACCTGCACGCTCGATCGCCTGTTCGATGGAATCGGCGGTGATGACTCCGAACATGACCGGAACATTCTCATCAAGCATCACCTTGGCGATGCCTTTGCTCACCTCGGCCGCGATATACTCGAAGTGAGGAGTCCCTCCGCGAATGATGACGCCGAGTGCCAAGATGACATCGTACTTCGCGCTTTGGGCGAGCTTTTGTGCGGCAAGCGGGATTTCGAATGCGCCGGGAACCCATGCGACATCGATGTCTTGGCTTGCGACGCCGTGGCGGATAAGTGCATCTTGCGCGCCGCTCAACAATCGAGATCCCAGCAGATCGTTGAAACGACCCAGCACGATACCGACCTTCAAGCCTTTTCCGATGAGATTTCCTTCGTATACAGTCATAGTGTTTCCCTATCCTTTCGGTAATGTCGGGTTTTGTCGTCGCCGTCATTCATACATAAACGAATCGGCGTGAACTTCCTAAAGTTCCAAGCTGTGGTTCATCTTTTCGTTCTTCGTTCTCAAGTATCCGATATTGCAGGAGTTCACACCTGCGGTTATGGGTTCCTGCGAAAGTATCTCCATACCGTACCCTTCCAAGCCGACGACTTTTTTGGGATTATTGGTCAAAAGACGCAACGACTTGACGCCCAAATCGCTGAGGATCTGTGCACCGATGCCGTACTCTCGCAAATCGGGCGCAAACCCGAGAGCGATGTTCGCCTCGACGGTATCGGCACCTTTGTCCTGGAGTTCATAGGCACGCATCTTGTTGCCTAAACCGATGCCGCGCCCTTCTTGCCCTACCATGTAAAGCAAGATACCGCGTCCCTCTTTTTGGATCTCCTCGGCCGCTTTGTCGAACTGCGCACCGCAATCACAACGAAGACTGTGAAAGACGTCTCCCGTCAAGCACTCGGAGTGAACGCGCACAAGCACGTTCTCACCGTCGCCGATCTCTCCGGCCACAAGCGCGATATGGGTGCGCCCGTCGACTTTGGATTCGTAGGCCTCTGCGGTGAAATAACCGGCACGTGTCGGCATATCGGCGGTCGCGATGTGCTCGATGAGCTTCTCGGAATGGCGTCGATAGCGAATGAGTTTTTCGACGGTGATTATTTTCATATCATGTTCGGCTGCGAATTCGAACAGATCGTCGCGGCGTGCCATAGTGCCGTCCTCTTTGATTATCTCGCAGATGACACCGGCAGGATACAACCCCGCCAACCGTGCAAGATCGACCGCGGCCTCCGTGTGACCCGCGCGTTCGAGCACTCCGCCAGCGCGTGCGGCGAGAGGAAACACGTGTCCCGGCATCGAAATGTCATCAGATGTCGCGTTCGCATCGATTGCCGCGTCAACAGTCGCCCACCTGTCGGCGGCACTGATGCCGGTCGTGATGCGGCCTTTCGCACCGATCGATACATGGAACGCCGTTCCTTGTTCCGAGGTATTGACCTCGACCATCGGAGGAATGCCCAGCTCATCGAGACGAGAACGCATCATCGGCAAGCAGACGAGCCCGCGCGCATATTTGATGAAAAAGTTGATGGTATCGGGCGTGGCCTTGGCCGCGGCGATTACCACATCTCCTTCATTTTCTCTATCCTCATCATCGACGACGATGATGGGCTTTCCTCTTTTCACATCTTCCAAAGCCTCATCGATGGATGAGAACTTACCTTTTCCGTTCTGTTCTTGAATACTCATATTTTTTTAATCTCCGTATGTGGGTTGGTAAAAGAGCCGCATCAGCCTTCGAGAAAATTCCGAAGTTTATTTCCGAGGCGGTCGCCGTTTTCAGCACTATCGTAATCGTCGAAACCACCGGTTGCCTCCACGAAATTCGTACTGAATCGGCGGACGTATTTGGCGATCATGTCTATCTCGACATTCACTCGATCACCGACGTGCAGCATGCCGAGTATCGTCGACGTTTCTGTATGGGGAATGACCGCACACGCAATCATATTTTTCTTGACTCGCGTAATCGTAAGTGAAATTCCGCTTATCGCCAGGGAACCTTTTTCGATGAGGTAATCAACGAGGTAATCGGGCAGTTCGAACTGATAAATGGTCGAATTCCCCGAAATGTGACGCTGGAGAAAGGTGCCCACCGCATCCACATGCCCGCTGACCATGTGCCCGCCGAGTCTGTCCGACATGCGCATCGCACGCTCGAGGTTCACTTTCTCTTGTGCATGGAGCAAACCCATCGTCGTTCTGTCGAGCGTCTCGAGACTGACATCCGCAACGAATGAGCCGCGTGAAAATGCCGCAATCGTCAAACACGCACCGTTAACCGCAACCGAGTCGCCGATTGCCATGTCGCGACCGAAATCGGGCGCGTATATCTCAAGTTGCGCGCCACCGTCAACCTGCGAAATGCGGCTGATGATTCCAACCGTCTCGATTATTCCGGTAAACATGAAAATCTCCTACTTCTCGCGCTCACTGCGCGGTCGCCACATGGTCGCCACCACATCGCCGTAAATGGCGGTATCGAACGGTACCAATCGATGCTCCATGACACGAAGCGGACTTTCCGAGCCCTCGATAGTCGCGATGCCATCATAGCTTTTGAGGGAATCGGCTCCGAGGAACCCGCCCGCGGTCACCGTGACGAGCTCATCGAGTATGCGGCCGTTGATGATTTCGGTGAACAAACGCTGTCCCGACTCGATCAAAATCGAATTGACACCGAGAGTGCCGATCGCCTCGAGCGCGGCGTTGAGCCCACCGGATATCGGATAAAACACAACCTTTGCGTTATACCCCTCAAAGGTATCTTCATCAAACGAGTCGGGGCATAAAATAACGGTCTCGGCGGCGCCGTCGGTAAATACCTTCAGATCGCGCGGAGGAACATGGACACGCACCAGTATGTATCGCTTCGGTTGGTTTTCAAGAAGCTCACCGTTGATACCGCGCAATGTGAGCGAGGGGTTATCGGCGATCGCCGTCGATGCCGATATGAGCACGCCGTCGGCATACTTGCGCAGACGACGGGTGACTTCTGCCCCCGAGGCTCCTGTGATGGTCGTCTGGGAATCGCGACTTATTGAGATCGCCGCATCCAAAGAAGTACCGAGCTTCACCCGCACATAAGGCTTGCCCGTCCGCAGACGTTTTGCCCAACCGCGTGTCAACTCTTCGAACGGACGCGGATCGTCGACGAACTCCACGTCGATTCCTGCGTCGCTGAGAGCCTTTGCTCCCCCCATGGCCTTCGGGTTGGGGTCCGGAGCGCCTATCACGACGCGCTTGACCTGCGCCTCGATCAAAGCCTGCGCGCAGGGCCCCGTCCTGCCGGTATGGTTGCACGGCTCGAGCGTCACATAAACCGTCGCGCCGTTCGCTTTTTCACCGGCATGTTCCAAAGCGACGATTTCTGCATGAGGCTCGCCGGCGCGTTCGTGATAGCCCTCTCCCACCACGACGCCTTTGGACACGACGACGCACCCGACCATGGGGTTGGGACTGGCGGTACGTGCCCCTCCCTCAAGCGCAAGTTCATATGCGCGTGCGAGAAACGGCCGACCGATTATTCTGAAAGAATCGGAAATAAGACGCATATCCACCGTCCTTCTCTCAACTAGCACTGACACTGACTACCGATGATACACCCTACATTAAAAACGCGCGATATGCCGCGTCGCGAATTTCGCCGACAGCGGCTTGCGCGTCGGAAGCACCGAAGATCGCATTGCCGGCGACAAAACAGGTGGCACCGGCACGGGCGACTTTCACCACCGTCGAGGTATTGATTCCACCGTCGATCTGTATGACGGGTGAAACGTGCTCTTCGAGGCACAGACCGCGAAGGCCTTCGATGCGTCCGACGGTACCCTCGAGGAAAGACTGACCGCCGAAACCGGGGTCGACGCTCATCAGCAATACCATGTCGACATCGGCCAGAACCGGCTTCACGGTGCACAGAGGTGTCCCCGGATTGAGAGATACACCGGCTGCGGCGCCCGATTCCTTGATGCGTGAAATCACCCGATGCAAGTGAACGCAACTCTCCACATGTACGGTGATGAGATCGGCACCGGCATCGAGGTACCACCCTAAGGTTTCGTCGGTGTTTTCAATCATGAGATGCACATCGAGCGGCAACGAAGTCACTTTTTTCAGCGCTTTGATCACGGGAGGGCCGAAGGTGAGATTCGGCACGAAGTGTCCATCCATCACATCGATGTGGATCATATCGGCACCGGCGCGTTCCACCAACTGCGCCGCCGCCCCCAGTGCCGTGAAGTCGGCAGATAAAAGTGACGGCGAAATAAACAGATGCCCGGGTTCTTTCGTCGAAAACACCGAATTCGAACTCATGTTCATCGCTCCTCGCGTAGCGGGCGCTCCATCAAGCACTCGCCGGCTTCGATGGGTGAATGTCCTTCGTACAAAATCTGGTAAACCATGTTCGTCACGGGCATTTCGATACCTTTTTCGTGAGCGAGTTCACGAATCGCCTTGCATGCCACGGCACCCTCGACGACCATTTTCGTTCGCTCTTGATATTCATCGAGCGACCCGCCGCGTGCGACAAGCTCACCGAGAGCCCTGTTGCGCGAATGCTTGGAAGTGCACGTCACTATCAAGTCGCCCATTCCCGCGAGTCCCATGTAGGTCAAAGGGTTGGCCCCCACCGTGATTCCCAAGCGGGACAATTCGGCTAAACCGCGCGTCATCAACGTCGCTTTCGTGTTGTCACCGAGGCTTAGTCCGTCGCACAAACCGCAGGCGATGGCGATGATGTTTTTGCCCGCTCCGCACATCTCCACACCGACGATATCGTCACTTGTATACACCCGGAAAAAAGGTGTCGAGAACAGCTTTTGAAAAAACTCGGCGGTCTGAGGATTTTTCGAAGCGACGACCGTTGCGGAAGGAACCGCATGGCTGACCTCTTCTGCATGGTTGGGCCCCGAAAGACCGGCAAGGCGTTTCGGATTGCCGAGCACTTCCTCCAAAACCTCGGTCATCAATTTCGACGAGCCCATTTCGATGCCCTTGCTCAAAACGACGACGGGCACATCCGCTCCCAGATACGGGGCCATGAGTTCTGCGGTCGAACGAACCCCTACCGAAGGAGTGACCAAGACCGCTGCTTGGACGCCGTCCAAAACATACCGCATGTCCGATGAGGAGATGACCCGATCGGAAAACTCGACTTTGGGAAGATACACGGGGTTATGGTGATCGGTATTTATGCGTTCGGCGATTTCGGGCTCACGCGCCCAAACTCGAACATCGATACCCTTGCCGTCGAGTAACCACGCGACTGCTGTGCCCCATGAACCGGCACCTATAACTGCAACCTGCATTGAAATGCCTCCCGAATCAGTGGTCGCCGCGAGACTGCGAGCCCCGGTGTTTAATAGAAATCTTCGATTCTTCGCCTGCTATGAGGCGAACGATGTTAGCGCGATGGAGCCAAATTATCAATATCGCGGCGATAAACGCGAACAAGATGAACGGCAACTCACGGTAAAACACAAGTACCATTATAGGATATAACGTCGCGACGACCATAGATGCGACGGAAACATAACGCGTGGAATACACGATAATGATAAAAAGGACGATGAGGATGCAAGCGACGATGGGTTGCATCGCAAGTACCGCTCCGGCGGTCGTTGCCACCCCCTTGCCACCTTTAAAGTCGATATAGGGTGAGAATGCGTGTCCGAAAATCGCGGCGAACGTACCGACGACCAACGCCCAACTGTGAGTCGATGCACCGAAAACGGACGTGGGAACCAGCAGCCAAGCGACCCACACGGCGCATGTCCCTTTGAGCGCATCCAACAGCAGCACCGCGAGAGCGGCTCGACCGCCCAAAACACGCAACGTGTTGGTTGTTCCGAGACTGCCCGAGCCGAACCGTCGAAGATCGATTTTGAAAAACGTTTTACCGATAACCAACGAAAAGGGAATCGCACCCAGCAAATAGCCGGCCACACAGGCGGCGACGAATCGATAAAAGATCACAGCGTCCCCTCCTCTAATCTTTCTTCTTAAACTTGAGGTATATCGGCGTGCCGGAAAAACCGAATTGCTTTCTCATGCGATTTTCGATATAGCGCTTGTAGTTTTCATCGACGAGATTGGGAAAATTGGCAAAAAAGGTGAATCCCGGAGGAGACTTATGCGTCTGTGTGACGTAATTCATACGAAGCGACTTACCGTACTTGTTGACCGTGTGCCCGAAATCGCGAATCTCGGTCAGAAGCTTGTTGAGACTGCTCGTCGAGATACTTTGTGAGAAGTTTTCATATACCACGTCGATGTGGTCGAATATTTTCACGGCGTTCTTGCCGGTCAAAGCACTTACGCGAACGACCGGAGCCCACCCGATGAAACCGAGTCTGTCCTCGACATGGGCGATAAAACTCTCGCGCTCCTCTTCATCTTTCATCAAGTCCCACTTGTTCATCACGATGATGATGGCGCAGCCTCTGTCGGCCGCAAAACTCGCCACCCGTTGGTCTTGGTCGGTCAAGCCTATCGTCGAATCGAGAACGAGCAACGCGACATCGCAGCGGTCGATGGCACGCATGGCACGGACGAATCCATAATATTCGATGTCCTCGTCTATGGCGCCCTTTCTGCGAAGGCCTGCCGTGTCGACGAAACGATAGAGGATGTCGTTATGAACGACGGTCGTGTCAACGGCATCGCGCGTCGTTCCCGCCACGTCGGAGACGATCGAGCGATCCACGCCGGTGAGTTTATTGGCCAGTGAAGACTTCCCCGCATTCGGGCGGCCGATGACTGCAACCGAAATCGCACCGTCATCTTCAAGCATTTCTGCATCGGGAAGATCTTTGACGATCTCATCGAGCAGATCTCCCGTCCCGTTACCGTGCGTCGATGAAATCGGATAGGGTGTGCCGAGGCCGAGGTTCCAAAATTCAAAGGTCTCCTTTTCAGAGCCCGGAGTGTCGACTTTGTTGACCACTAAAAAAATCGGTTTGTTCGAACGCTTCAGCATACGGGCGACGGATTCATCATCAGCTGTCACACCGACCCTTCCGTCGACGAGAAAGATGATGATATCCGCCTCACGCGTCGCCACCGTGGCTTGGGCGCGAATCGATATCTGAAAAGCGTCGTCTTCGGCCATCTCGATACCGCCCGTGTCGATGAGCATGAAGTGCTTTCCGCACCATTCGGCGGTGTGATAGCTGCGATCGCGTGTCACTCCCCGCGAACGGTGCACGATCGCATCTTCCGTTTGAGCGATCCTGTTGACGAAAGTCGACTTGCCGACGTTTGGTCGTCCCACTACGGCAACGATTGGCAATGTTGGCATTATTGCTCCTTAAGATTTGCAAAGCACTCGATGAGCGCCTCGACTGTCGTTTCATGAAAGACGATATTCGCGCCGCAATCTTCTCGAATTTGTTCCGGCGTATACCCATCGAGCGTCAGCCCGCAGGCGTTGAGAATGATGTCGGGAATAAGATAGGTGGTCGGACGTTCCAGGCGATCGCTGTCATAACGGATCGTGGTGACCAAATCGATGCCGGTCAACAGCCCCGTCACCGATACATTGCCCCCGAAAAAGTAGTTTCTCACCGGGAGGAGACGCACGCGACCGCCTGCATCGAGAGCGCTGAGCGCACCGATCAGAGTCTCAGAAGCAAGTTCACCGACAACCACCGTCGCCGCATCCGAGCCCAATCCGATCTTTCCCACCGCGACTTGATAGCGAGCGAGGTTTTCTTTGATTTCATCGACGAACGACCACACGATACCGATTCCGTTTTCATATTGCGGAAATTCATCGTACCATTCCGACTTCGGGAACGGAGCCTGAGCATAGATGTAGAATTCATCGGCCAAATAGACCCACGTGGTCTCACGCTCGGCCCGTTCCTCGAACTGGTAATGCTGCACTTGTTCGATGACGCGCGCCGCGGCAAGCTGAGAGTTATAACTCTTCGGTTCACGACCTGCGATTTCCTTTGTTTGGTTCGTATAAGCGACCGGCACGATTCCCACGCTCGGCACATGATCTTTAAATGTTTTGAGCCATCGAAGCGTCTCATCGAGAATCGCACCGTCGTTTACCTCGGGAACGAGTACGATTTGCACGTTCATATCGATGCCGGCTTTTGCAAGCACCACGAAATTATCGAGCCCACGCTGGGCGTTTTTACCGATGAGCGTCTCTCGCACCTGCGGATTCGATGCGTGAAGCGAAACGTATAGAGGAGAAATATGCTGCTCGACGATACGGTCGACATCGGCATCCGACAGGTTTGTCAAGGTGACGAAATTACCCTGTAAAAACGAAAGCCGAAAGTCGTCGTCTTTGAGGTAAAGTGAGTCTCTCATCCCTTGCGGAAGTTGGTTCATAAAGCAAAAGGTACAAGCGTTGTGGCACCGGCGGATGCCGTCGAATAAAATATCCTCGAACTCGATACCCCAATCTTGCCCCAGGTCGCGAGAAAGTGTCACCTCGCGCACCGTTTTGCCGCTATCTTCAACATCGATTTCGGCTTCCGTATCATCGGCATACCACATCCAGTCGATGATATCTCTCAATTCTTCGCCCTCGATACGCACGATTCGCTCCCCCGGAACAAGTCCGGCCTCATCTGCCGGAGAACCGGGAGCAACCGTCTTCAGCACGGCTCCGGGCCGCCCTTCCGAGCGCTCGTAACGGTCCGAATTATCAGTAGGTAGCAATGAGTTATCCGTTTCGATGCCCATCTAAGTATTCATCCCTTCAAGAACATGGATCACACCGCGCATTTGCTCATCCGGCGTTGAGGTACCCGCCGTGACACCGGCGATTTTTGCACCGGTGAACCATTCCGGTTCGAGCTCGTCAGCGGTTTCCACGTGATAGGTGCGCGGGTTGACGCTCCGGCAGATTTCTGCAAGGCGCGTCGTATTTCCGGAGTTATGCCCGCCGACGACCACCACGACATCCACCTGTTGCGCGATTTCATGAGCCGCCTGCTGGCGTTTCGAGGTTGCACTGCAAATCGTGTTGAAGACGCGAAGCTCACTGGCTTTTTCTAGCAACTCGGCGACGACTTCTTCAAGCGTTTCCTCAAGCTGTGTCGTTTGAACCACGACACCGACCTTCCGCCCGCCGATACGAGCCGGAATTTCCTTCGGACTCGAAACGACGAGCGCCTCATCCCCGGCATATGCCTTTATTCCGGCGACCTCGGGGTGGTCGGCCTCACCGACGATGACGACTCTATACCCTTGCTCGGCCAGCAATGCCGCCGCCTCTTGAGCTTTACTCACGTGAGGACAGGTGGCGTCGATGACGTTCAGATTGCGCTTTTTCGCTTCCGCGATGACCTCGGGCGCCACACCGTGGCTCCTGATGACAAGGGTTCCCTCTTCGATCTCATCGACGGATTCCGCGACTTCGACGCCGATGGAACGTAGCCTCTCGACCGCCTGCGGATTATGGATCAGAGGACCGAGGCTGTGCACCGAATTTGAGTCTTTCGTAGCTTGCTCGGCAAAACGCAAAGCGCGCTCCACCCCGTAACAAACTCCCGCATATTGTGCAATCAAGACTTTCATGGGTTCGCTTCTCTACTTCTTTTCCAAGGCACGGGCACCATCGCGTAACCACGCTATATCTTTCATCACTGCCGTCGTCATCGCAGCCATTTTATCTTTTCGAGACCCCTCGAAGTCGGACGGATGGAGGGGCTTTCCGAATTTCAGAATCACTTGGGGAAAATGAACCATCTTCGAGCCTTTCGGCATTATCTTATCAGTGCCGGCGATTCCTATGGGAACGATAGGCGCTCCGGTGCGTAACGAAAGAAACGCCGCCCCGTCTTGCCCTTTATTGAGCCCGCCCAAGTCATCGCGCCCTCGGCCACGTGTCCCCTCGGGGAAAATCGCGACGGACTCACCGCCCTTGAGGCAATCACTCGCCCACTTGATCATCGCACGATCGGCCGCTCCGCGCGCCACCGGCACCGATCCGACACTGTCGAGAAGCCATGCCAGAACTTTATTGTGATACAGCTCGGATTTCGCCACGAAATGAATGGTCCCTTGCGGCATACCCGCCCATAACGCGATCGGATCGATGTAGCTTACGTGATTGCCGGCCATGATACACGCCCCTTGCGGCACGTTTTCAACATCGACGAGCTTTATGCGATACAGCCTATGTGCCGGCTTAGCGATGAGGATATTCGCCCAATACATTCCCCACCAGTTCGATATGCTTTCATCCTTGAACAGTTTTCCTCGACGCTCTTCATGTTTCATCTAGGATATGCCCTGTTCTCTTCGCGCAAGTACGACAATCGCCTCGATGACTTCTTCGATGTCGAGGTTGGTGGTGTCGATTGTGACGGCATCCCATGCGACCTCGAGAGGAGATGCCTCTCGCTCGGTGTCGGCTTTGTCCCGTGCGAGAATCGCTTCGTAGATTTTGTCATAATCCCCGACCATGCCGCGCTCGAGATTTTGTTCGGCACGGCGACGGGCCCGCTCCTGCGGCTCGGCTGTGACGAAGACTTTGAGCTCGGCGTTGGGAAAAACGGCCGTACCGATGTCGCGTCCTTCCACCACATAGTCATCCTGCGCAGCAATCGCTCGCTGTTGTTCGACAAGCGCCGTACGCACGGTCTGGTACGCCGAGACAGGGCTTACCGCCGCATCTACCCGCGGAGTGCGAATCGCATCAGTGACATCTTGCCCTGCGATAAAAACACGCGAAGGCAAAACCTCGCCCTTTTCGTAGCCGAACTCTATCGAATCGTGTTTCGCTAGAGCGGCCAGTGCCGCCTCATCCGTCGAATCGATACCGAGCTCGAGCGCGCGGTAGGCGCAAGCACGATACATCGCACCGGTATCGAGATAGTGGAACAAAAGACGCGAAGCGACTTGTTTGGCTACCGTGGATTTCCCTGAACCTGCCGGGCCGTCGATGGCGATAATCAAGAGCGTACTCCCCTGACGATAAAAACGCTCGCATAAGTGTTAAGGCGCTTATGCACCATCACCGTAAGCGAGCGCGAATGGACAAATTACACCTGTTATTATAGCCGATTCGGTTACTTGACGTCGGAGCACCGCAGGCTCTCCTTAAATAATCCCCTCTTCATTCAACGTACGAAACACCTCGATTAATAAGGAAGTGTCAGTAGGCGTGCTCACGCCGATGCGAAGCGCTCCGCCGGCACCGAAGTTGCGCACGATGACGCCGTGCTTCAAAAGCTCATCGAACACTTTATCGGGATCGTCGAAATACACGTACATGAAATTGGTGTGCGATTCGACGAATTTCAGCCCGAGTTCGGAAAACATCGCGGATAAACGACCTCGCTGATTCGCGTTCTCCAGCATTCTACGATCGAGTTCCGCCTCATCATCGAGCGAATAGTAGGCCATCGCCTGGGCGACGGTGTTGACGTTGAAAGGCTCGCGAATCTTGTTAATCGCCTCTATAAGGGGAGACGGTGCAGCAGCCCATCCGATTCGAGCTCCGGCGAGTGCGTATATCTTCGAAAAAGTTCGCAAAACAACGAGGGGACGTTCGCCGTCGAAATAGTCGAGCCCGTTGGGGTAACACGCATCGACGCAATATTCGGCGTACGCCTCATCGATGCAAATCAACACATCATCGGAGACCGATGCCAAGAAGTCCTCGAACTCCTCTTTCCGATAAATCCCCCCGGTCGGATTATTCGGATTGCATAAAAAGATGACTTTCGTTTTGTCGGTTACCGCCGCGGCGACGGCTTTGAGATCGAACGCACCGTCGTCATTTAAGCCGACTTCGACACCGGTCGCTCCGGTGAATTGACAAACCATACGGTAAACGATGAAACTCGGCCAACAGTAGATTACTTCATCGCCGGGTGCCAGGCATGCCTCGCCGATATGCACGAGGAGTTCGTTGCTGCCGTTGCCGGCCACAATGTTTTCATAGTCGATGCCGTAATAGCCGCTCAGACGCTTGCGAACGTCACGCGAAGATCCGTCCGGATAGCGATTGAGATGCTCGATGATTTTCTTTCCCGCTTCGATTGCGCGCGGAAACGGCCCGTAGGGGTTCTCGTTGCTCGATATTTTGAGAATCTCTTCTCGAGAGCAGCGATCTTTGACTTCGGAGCCACGAAGTCCCGGCGCGTAGGGCGACATAGGATGTATATTTTCCCTGATGAATGATTTCCAGTTCACGAGCGCTCTCCTTTTCGTGCGTTTCCGATAAATTCCATTGTAGACAAAAAGGCCCTATCACGTGAAAAAACCTGCCGCAAGGACAGGTTCGGTAGTTTTGTTGGGGTGGGTAAAGGGATTCGAACCCTCGGCCTCCGCAGCCACAGTGCGGCGCTCTAACCAACTGAGCTATACCCACCAAAAAAATCGCGTATGCATTTCGACAGGGACATGAATCGATGCGAACCGACTCTTCCGTAACTTCTCGCATGCGCAGAACTGAAAGTTTAGCACAAAAGCACGGGTCTGTATCGTTTTTGGAGAAAAATACTAACCGAGGATATCCTGCCCCTCGATTGCAATGCGGAATTTCGGCAGCAGCGCTTTCATGGTATAGCTTTTTCTTTTAAAATTTAGCGAGACAACATTTGTTTTACTTTCAGTTCGCCTTGCCTTTCTCTTTCAGGCGTCAACAAACTCCTATCAATTTTTACGCTTACCGCAGGAACAGATATGATTTTCGTAAACGAATCAACCGCTTTTTTACTGGTTAACGTAAAATCCTTACTAAACGATGAAGTAGCCATAATAGCTCCTCCTCTCTTAGAAAAACTCCCATCCGGAAATGGGGGCTTCTCTGTCTTCTCGGTGAGCTTTTTTTGTTTACCCTGTTCGCGCTCTACGATCAAATCTTCTCAGTGAACTTTCTTTATATGCTCGCGTTCTACGAGCTAAGTCTCAATCTATTGTCTTTCCTATATAATATCCACATTTGCAGGAAGAAATCAAACAAATCCATATTCCGGGGTGCGGACGTTTTACGCCAAGCGTTGAACGCCGATACCTATGACCCCCGGCCCCGTATGCACGACGAGCGAGGATGTAATTTGCCCCTCGATTGCAATGCGGAATTTCGGCAGCAGCGCTTTCATGACTTCCAAGAGCGCATCCGCCTCTTCCTTCGCATTACCGTGCACCACAGTAATGTTGTATTCGCTCGAATTTTCGGCGAAATCGACGGCCAACTCAAGAGCGGCCTTTAGCGACTTCTTGCGTCCGCGAGACTTTGCAACGGTGTCATATATCCCATCTTCATTACAAGATATGACCGGCTTCAAATCAAGGATGGTGCCCATGACGGCAGCAACCAAACCGATACGTCCGCCCTTCCTCAAATACTCGAGAGTCGAAACACAGAAGTAGAGTTTCGTGTTTTGCGACGCCTTTTCGACCCCTTCGCATACTTTTTCAAACGAAAGCCCTTGCTCGATCAGTTCGCCGGCACGTATGGCGGAAAATCCGCTTCCGATGGCTATGTTCTTCGTATCTATATAGCGAACTTCCAGCCCTTCGGGCGATGGTCCGAAGTTGTTCATCATGTTGAATGTACCGCTCAGACCGCTCGAAATGTTGATTACTATAACCTTTTCATACCCATCGGCTTTAATCTTTTTAAAGATTTCTTGAACATCGACAGGGCTCGGGAGCGAAGTCGACGGAATATCATCGGGAAAACGCGCATACACGTCTTCGGGCTGAATATCCACCCCGTCTCGGTACTGCCCGTCCTTGTAAATAAGCATGAGAGGAGACACGTACATGTTGTATTTATCACGATACTCCTGTGGAACATCGGTTCCGGAGTCGGTGAGGATTGCAATCTTTTCTTCAGACATGACTATCTCTTTCTCGAGGGCCGAATCGATATCGGAGTGATCATGGGCATCAATAAAATTATAGCACTGCGACTTGAGCGCCAAGTTAAATCCCTCGAAACTGTCCGAGTATTCCGGCGAGGGCGCGGAAACATATACATAAGAAAAAGCCCCGCAGGTGAGTCTGGTTCGACACTGCCCGCGGGACCTTGACTTGCTCCCTGCATTTTACGCACAGGGACTCATTTTGCTAATTGGTTAACTTAAGAGTTGACGGTCAGTGTGATGGTTACATTTGCGCTGTCTTCTTTTCCATCATTCGCTTTAACTGTTATTATTACGGTTTTGCCGGCATCGTTTGTTGATGGTGTGTACGTTACTGTCTTACCATCAACTAAACTTGGTGATAATTCAGCAGTAGTATAACTTACTAGTGAATAAGTCATTGCATCTGAATCAGCATCTGTGAAGATTGTGCTTAGATCTAATGAATAAGTTGTACCTACTGTTACGCTTGTTGGACCTTGGTTAGCTGCTACTGGTTTGCTGTTAGCTGCTGCTACTGTTGCTGCTATATCTTTGCTTCCTAAGACCGTACCTGTTGCTACTTCTACAAACTCTACCGTTACTGTTTTAGTCCCGGCTTCTGTAAATGTTCCTCTAAAGGTTGCTGTCATATCTCCAAGAGGGAAACCGGTTGA
>JAENWW010000011.1 GCA_016649875.1 Coriobacteriia bacterium | reverse complement strand
CCTCAGAGACCAGAGTATAATACAAACTATGAAACGTTTGCAAGCCTATAAATATCAGATAAAGACCAACGGCACTCAAGAGCGCCAATTGCGCCAATTTGCCGGGAGTTGTCGCTTTGTCTGGAATAAAAGCCTTGCACTTCAACAGGATCGCCGGGAGCAGGGCGAGAAGAAACTAGACTATTCAGATTTGTGTAAGACCCTTGTTGCATGGAAAACAGGTGAAGCCGGTTTCCTCAAAGAAACGCCCTCACAGTCATTGCAGCAATGCTTAAAAGACCTTGAGAGAGCTTATACCAACTTCTTTCAGAAACGTGCTGATTTCCCTCAATTCAAAAAGCGTGGACGGCATGACTCCTTCCGTTTTCCGCAAGGTTTCAAACTAGATCAACCCAACAGTCGTATCTTCCTGCCTAAAATCGGCTGGATTCACTACCGTAACAGTCGAGTCGTGGAAGGCACCACCAAAAACGTCACCGTCAGTCTATCAGGCGGACACTGGTATATCAGTGTCCAGACTGAGCGAGAGGTTGAACAGCCGGTACACCTCTCAACCTCGATCATCGGCATCGACGTAGGCATTGCAAAGTTTGCCACGCTATCGGACGGCACCATCTTTGAACCGGTCAACAGCTTCAAAAAACACCAACAGCGACTCGCGCGGTATCAGCGGTCTCTGTCACATAAACAGAAATACAGCTGTAATAGGAAGAAGGTAAAATCAAAAATCAATAAGCTTCATACCCGGATTGCCAACGAGCGGAAAGATTATCTTCATAAGACCACTACCACAATCAGCCAAAACCACGCGATTGTATGTATTGAAGACTTGAAGATCAAGAACATGTCTCAATCCGCGAAGGGCACCATTGAAAAACCGGGAAGAAACGTCAGGGCCAAATCTGGGCTCAATCGCTCGATTCTCGATCAAGGCTGGTTTGAATTCAGGCGGCAACTTGAGTACAAGGAAGCTTGGTTAGGCGGGGAAGTAATTGCAGTCCCGCCCCGGAACACCAGCCGGAAATGCATTGTTTGCGGCCATACAGCAGCTGAAAACCGGACAAGCCAAGCCGGATTCAAATGCACCGCTTGCGGCCATGAAGCCAATGCAGACGTAAATTCAGCATGTAACATCTTAGCGGCAGGATATGCCGTGTTAGCCTGTGGAGAGATAGTGCTGTTAGACTTCTCGATGAATCAGGAACCCGCCGAAGCGATTCAAGCATACGCCTGAACGCCGTAGGAATCCCCGTCTGTTCACGGCGGGGAGGATGTCAAGCGAGCACAGATAGCGTTTATGGTTCTTTTGGCGTTGGTCGCTGTCTTAAAGGTCTTGCCGATTGTACTTACTGGCATATGAGGCTCCTGAGCGGGCGTTCTTGAAGTCTTTGAGGTTGATGCGTACAAACCTTGCGCCGCCGCTGACCTCCATGCTTTTGCGTTCGAGAAACAGGGTCCATTGTCCGTCGAGGTTCCGTTTTTCCTCTAAGGTAAAGCGACGATGCACCAATACATTATCCTGTTGCGTAACTTCAGCCTTTAACGCAGTGTGACGCTGTTTTCTGGGTGCCAATAGGTTCGCTTCCAGCCACTAAGTTCCCCAAGATGTTGAGGCCGATGACAAATTTACTGCTATTTATTTAAACGAGCGGCGATTGCATATTGCATAAAGTAACGCTCTAGATTCTGGTCATCTGGTTGAAGCTCTTTACTAAAAATAGCCGCCAAAAATGATTCTTTTGCGCGTAACACTTCTTTAGATTTTGGCGACTTACTTTTTATTAGCAACGATATCGTGGAATCAAACAGGTCTATCGCACGCTCGACGGCCCGAGAACAATCAGCATCGTCACCGCGTCGTTTGGCGCTGAAAGAACGCCCAACTTCACTGGAGATATTGCCCATTTGTTCAAAAATGGTCATCTGTCCCCAGCGTTTTTCATCAACGGCGTATAAGTCGGTCATCGTTTGACTTTCTCTGATACCAAAGCAATTATCTGGTTGCGAACATTCTCATCCTCGACGCCGCGAGACATATTTTGCTGTCTCGGACGTATATTAATCATCGAATCAAATTCTATAAACTCGTCAGTGCCAAATTTTTCAGGATATAGATTTATACCCCACAAATCATTTTGTACAGAGCCGATTTCCAGCAAATACTGCTCTGCATCAGCATGCATCTCTACATCTACTACTAACGCCTGTTTTTGAATGTCTACAACACCCTTTACTAGATTTCCGTACATTTTTTGGGCCATTTTGGATAACTCAGCAACCGTTATCGTATCCGCTTGTTTCATGTAAATACCTGAATTCTAATTTTTGAACGAGCACCATGCCATTTAACTTGTTAATCTCAGCTAAGAATACCTCGTTTGGTATAGCCTAGTCTAGGCGTTTCCGGAGAGAGATCGCGAGGCGACCGATACAATGGGCAAAAAGAAAAAGGTCGGAGCTGATTAAAGCTCCGACCTGCATGTTTGTTGGTACCCCGTACGGGATTCGAACCCGTGATCTCCGCCTTGAGAGGGCGGTGTCCAAGACCGCTAGACGAACGGGGCAAGTTTTGGAATCGTGTCGAATACATTGGCTGGGGTGAGAGGAGTCGAACCCCCACATACGGCACCAGAAGCCGCTGTCCTACCATTAGACGACACCCCAAGAAGCCATTTGAAGTGCTCAACGCATATTAGGCGCGAAGATATATATTACGGATTTAGCCTTGCAGTGTCAAGCGAAACAGCAGAGATCGATCCGACAAGAACACCTCGAATTTCGCAACAGCGAACCGAGTTCTAAAGCAATTCCAGTGCAGCTTTTATCCGTGCCACTGTGCGCTCGCGCCCGAGAAGATAAATCGACTCGAAGAGCGGGGGAGAAACCATGGTGCCCGTGACCGCGACGCGAATGGCCTGGAAAATCACCCGAGCCTTAAAGCCGAGCTCATCGGGGAGCCCGTGCATGTCCTCGTCGAGTGCCTCGACACTCCACTCCGCTTTTTGAAGAATCGCCAGTGCCGCGGTAAGCGACTCGAGTGAGCCGTCTTTTTCAAGCACCTTCGTGCGTGACTTCTCATCGATTTTAACCGTGTCCGCAAACAGGAAGCTCACCATGGGAACGACCTCGGTCATGAGCTTGATGCGCTCGGAGACGAGCGGTGCCAACTCGTGATACCATGCCGAACGGCTTTCATAATCAGCCTCGGTGGTCAGACCGGCCTCGACGAGAAGGGCGACCATGCGCTTGGAGAACTCGGAAGGCTCCATGTCGCGAATGTAGACGCCGTTCATCCATTCGAGTTTCTTCATGTCGAAGATTGCGGGATTTTTGGAGATGCGTTCGAGTGAGAATTCTTTTTTAAGCGTTTCCGTCGAGATGATGGTGGTTTCACCGTCGAGCGACCACCCCAAAAGCGCCAGGTAGTTCAAGAGCGACTCGGGCAGATAGCCGAGCTCGGCATAGGCCTCTACACTGGTAGCACCGTGGCGCTTCGAGAGTTTCTTGCCGTCTTCACCCCAAATCATGGAGAGGTGGGCGAACCGAGGCACGTTGTAGCCGAGCGCCTCGAACACCAAAATTTGTCGGGGAGCGTTGGCCAGGTGATCGTCACCGCGGATGATGTGCGTGATTCCCATATCGCCGTCGTCGCAGACCGTGGCGAAGTTGTACGTCGGTGTGCCGTCGTTGCGTGCCAACACGAAGTCGTCGAGCGCGGTGATGGGGAAGTCGGTGTTTCCTCTGATGATGTCATCGACGACGACCGGACCGTGATCATCGGGTACTTTGAGGCGCCATACGTGGTTTTCACCAGCGGCGATACGAGCGGCAGCCTCGTCGGACGGCATCGAACGACAGGTGCGGTCGTAGCCTGAAAACCCACCCTGCTTGCGGGAGGCTTCGCGTTTTTCGGCGAGCGTTTCCTGCGAACAGAAGCACGGATACGCCGAACCGTTCGCAATCATTTTCTCAAGCGCGACTTTGTATTTTTCGGAGCGCTGTGTCTGAAAGTAGGGACCGAAATCTCCACCGACTTGCGGGCCCTCATCCCAGTCGATGCCGAGCCAGTCAAGTGCGCGCAGAATTTGTTCGGTGTTTTCTTGCGTGGAGCGCTCCGGGTCGGTGTCGTCTATGCGAAGGATGAACGTGCCTCCCACCGAGCGGGCGAACGCCCAGTTATAGATTGCGGTACGAGCCCCTCCGACATGGAGTGCACCTGTGGGTGACGGGGCGAAACGAACACGAACATTTTCTGACATTTATTTGTTCTCCTCGGAGTCCGGAAATATAAAATCGTTGATATCTTCTTTGCTTGCAAGGGCGGCGGTGCGCATCATCAGATACCACGAAACGGCAACGGATAAAATGAGGGCGCTGAGCCCGAGTGCATAGTAGAGAGCCGAGATATTGGCGGCTGGCTCGAACATGACGAACTTTCGAGCGATGGCGACAAGTGCTGCTTCAAGCACCGTTGGCACGACATTTGCATGCTTCATATAGGCCAAGGCGATGCGGAACAGCTCGACCAAAATGAACACATCGAGAACGATGGATACGGTGCTCACGAATACGGTGCGTTCAAAAAGCACGCCTCCGCTTATAATGTGGTAGATGGTCGCCAAGAGCGCCCAAAGGGACAGACCCGCCAAGATGACGAGTATGCCGGCAACGGCCACCTCTATGAGGTAGACAATCTTGTCGTAGATTCTTTCGATCATGCTCGATTCCTTTGTCATGTGGGCGTACAACGATCGTTCACACGTTTCCATTATAAGGGGCACTCTCAGCAAAAGTAACAACAATATCATTTAAGCCCATCATTACGTCAAAACCCTGTGTTACAGTATTTCTATCATCAAGAGGCGATGTCGATTAGGCATTGCTTAGGGTCGAGGGACCGAGCCCATTGACACCCCGGCAACCAGCGCTCAGCGGCGCAACGGTGCCCCTTCTCGGCAGACGATCGGTCTGGCAGATGAGGGATTTTTCGTAACTGACCCTTATCTCTTTTGATGAGGGTATTTTTTTAGGCGAAAGCGAAAGGAAGTCGATATGTCGGATAACTATTTGTTCACATCGGAGTCGGTCACCGAAGGACACCCCGATAAGATGTGCGATCAGATTTCAGATGCCGTGCTCGATGCCATTTTGACGGAGGAGGCAAAGCTCCAAGCGAAAGGCGAGGGCGACGTGGACAGCGTTCGCTGCGCCTGTGAAACCTTCGTGACGACCGGCCTGGTGGTTGTCGGTGGCGAGGTCCGCACCCACGCCTATGTCGATGTCGATCGCATCGTCCGCGAGACCATCGCGAAAATCGGTTACAACAGTTCGGAGTTCGGTTTCGACGGCAACACCTGTGGCGTCGTGAATGTGATTCATGCGCAAAGTCCCGATATCGCGCAGGGAGTCGACGAGAGCTTCGAGACGCAGCACGGCGCGGATTACGACCCGATCGAGAGTGTGGGCGCCGGCGACCAAGGCATGATGTTCGGTTACGCCTGCAACGAGACTCCGCATTTCATGCCGATGCCGATTTATCTGGCGCATCGTCTCGCGGAGCGCCTCACCGCCGTACGCAAGTCGGGAACGCTTCCGTATCTGCGGCCCGACGGCAAAACGCAAGTCTCCGTACGCTACGATCACGGAAAGCCTGTGGGAGTGGAGAAAATCTTGATTTCCTCACAGCATGCCGAGGGCGTCGATATAGATAACCAGATGGCTCCCGATGTCATCGAGCACATCATCAAGCCGGTTTTCGATGCCGAGGGACTTGCCTATAAAGACGCCGAAATCTATGTCAACCCGACGGGTCGTTTCGTCGTCGGCGGGCCGATGGGCGACACCGGTTTGACGGGGCGGAAGATCATCGTCGATACCTACGGTGGAATGGGTCGTCACGGCGGCGGTGCATTCAGCGGAAAAGACTGCACCAAAGTCGATCGCTCGGCCGCCTATGCCGCTCGCTGGGTCGCCAAAAACGTCGTTGCCGCCGGTTTGGCGGACCGTTGTGAAATTCAGCTCGCCTATGCGATCGGGGTCGCTAAACCGTTCTCGATCATGCTCGATACCTTTGGAACCGAAAAAGTGGCGGTCGCATCCATCGAAGCTGCAATCGAGAAGGTGTTCGACTTGCGCCCGGGCGCGATTATCCGCGACCTCGATTTGCGAAAGCCGATTTTCTCTAAGACGGCGGCTTACGGTCACTTCGGGCGTGATTTGGAAGGCTTTACGTGGGAGAAGACAAGTCGTGTCGCCGAGCTCAAGGCTGCTTGCGAAGGTGCCGCTTAAGCTGCACTTTTACGCTTCGATATCGGTAATTCTTGCGAAGACCTCCGAACTGTCGGGGGTCTTCGTTATACTTGAATGGGCAAGCATCCGTTATTCGAGTTGAAATGAGCCGATTATTTTTATCAGAGTCATCATAGATTTAAAAGTCCGAGCGGTCGATAAGCCGTTCACTTATTCGGTCGATGAGACCGCTCGAAATTTCCCGAATGATTTTTCCGTCGGGTATGCTGTCCTGGTGCGTTTTGCAGCGCAGGTCGTCGTCGGCTACGTGGTCGAAATCATCGACGGCAACGATGAATCATTACAAAACGCAACCTTTGAGATCAATCCGATAATAGCTCCTGTCGACGGTCCGTATTTCGATGAGAATGCCGTCGAGACCGCACGCTGGATCGCTCGTGAGTACGGTTCCCCTCTCGCGGTGGCGATACGTCTGTTCACGCCGTCTTCGGGCAAGTTCGTCGTCAGAGAAACCGTCGACGGGACGTTCGAGGCGATGAACTCGGCCTCGGGACACCGGTTCGAATATACCTATTCGCTTACCGAGAAGGGCCGGGAGTTTGTGCCGCGGCCCCAGGCGAAAAAGCAGATCGCGATCCTCTCCCAACTGAAGGATTTTCCGCGCACGTATAAAGAGCTCCGGGGGGCCGTCGCCGGCGCCGATCACAAAACCATGCAACTTCTCGAGGCGCACGGTTACGTGGAGTGCGAAATCAAGCGGGTGTATCGCGGCGACATCACACCGGCATCGATGGAATATGTGCGACCGGAAAAATTGACTGCCGGCCAAATCACAGCCCTTGACGCCATTGCCGAGGCAACCGCTGCCGGCGCTGGCGTCGTCGTGCTCGACGGTATTACCGGCTCAGGCAAAACGGAGGTATATCTTCAGGCGATCGAGAAGACGTTGGAGAGCGGTCAAGGGGCGATTGCGCTCGTTCCCGAGATTTCCCTCACCCCTCAGACCGTCGGTCGTTTCAAGGCGCGCTTCGGCGATTTGGTCGCGGTGGTTCATTCGAAACTTTCCGACAGCGAAAAACAAGATCAGTGGGATCGCATCCAATCCGGCGATGCCCGTGTGGTCGTGGGCGCCCGCTCCGCACTTTTCGCCCCGTTGGCGCACACCGGGCTCATCATCATCGATGAAGAGCATGACAGTTCGTACAAGCAGTCGAGTTCCCCCCGCTATCACGCGCGCGATGTCGCTGTTTTCATGGCGCGGTTGCGACACATTCCTCTCGTCTTGGGAAGTGCGACGCCCTCATTCGAGGCATTGAACTTGTGCGCCGAAAACCGGTGGAAACAGGTCGTTTTGGATGAGCGCGCGAATCATCGTGCGTTGCCGGAAGTCACCGTGGTCGATTTGACGAAAGAGTTCGAGGAAGGCAATCATTCGATGTTTTCCCGTGAACTCGCCGCCGCTCTTGAAACGGTCGAAGCAAAGAAACAGAAGGCGATTTTGCTCCTCAACAGAAGGGGATCGGCATCGTTTCTTCTCTGTAGGGAGTGTGGGTATGTTCCTCACTGCAAAAACTGCTCGACCTCTTTGACCTACCATGAACACAACAACCATCTTCGCTGTCATCAGTGCAATCTCATCGAGCCGTTGCCGGGCGTGTGTCCCGAGTGCGGAAGCCCGTACTTGCGCCAGTTCGGTGCGGGAACGCAGCGCCTCGAGTCGGAATTAAAGGCGTTGTTTCCCGCTATGCCCGTCGTGAGAATGGATGCCGACACGACGACGACCAAAAACGCCCATCAAAAACTTCTCGCTCAGTTCGCCGATCTCGAGTATGGAGTTTTGCTCGGAACGCAAATGATTGCAAAAGGACTCGATTTTCCCGAGGTGACGCTCGTCGGCGTCGTCACTGCCGATGTCACGCTCAATCTTCCCGACTATCAGGCGGGAGAGCGCACGTATCAATTGCTCGAGCAGGTCGCGGGACGTGCGGGTCGAGGGGAGGAGACCGGTCGAGTCATCATCCAGACCTATTGGGCCGACCATCCAGCGATTGTCGCGGCGCAAAAGCACGACCGTTCTCTCTTTTATGAGCCGGAGTCCGAAGTCAGGCGCGAGCTGAGGTATCCTCCCTATGTCCGGCTTGCCAACGTGATTCTTTCCGCTGTGAAAGAAACCGATGCAAAAGAGTACGCCGAGTCGTTGGGAAAAGCATTTGCAGACGAGACCGATATCACTTTGCTCGGGCCTGCTCCGTGTGCGCTTTCACGGATCAACAACAAGTTTCGCTATCATCTGCTGATCAAGGCGAAGCGCGGTGTCGCGCTCGGTGATATCGTTCTTGAAAAGCTTAAGAGTGTACCGAGCTCGCATCATGTCGGCGTCGCCGTCGATGTCGACCCCTTGTCGCTCATGTAGCCACACGATTAGTTGGTATACTTGATTTATGAAAAGATACAAGAAAAATCATCCCTTCCGAAAGGCACGTGAATTGAAAGTCATTCCGTATCCGAATCCGCTTTTGAAAACCGTGAGTAATGATGTCGATCCGATAAACGAGCCGGACTTCAAAAAACTCATCGATGACATGATCTCCACCATGTATAAGGAGGAGGGTGTCGGGTTGGCTGCCATCCAAGTCGGCGTGGCGAAGAATTTTTTCGTATATGACGATACACAGGAGCAGAATTCTCCGAAAGTATTGTGCAATCCGGTGATTCTGTCGGCGTCGGAAACGATAATCGAACTCGATGAGGGCTGTCTGTCCTTTCCCGACATCTATTTCCCCGTTTCACGACCCGAAAGCGTCGTCGTCGAAGGGCTCGATGCGCACGGCAATCCCGTTCATATCGATGCCGACGAGTTCACCGCACGCGTCATTCAGCATGAAATGGACCATTTGAAGGGGATTTTGATCATCGACCGCGCAACGCCGAAGGTTCGCAGACAAGTTATGCGCGAACATTATATGAGCTGATCGATGTCAAAACTGCGCATCATATACATGGGAACTCCTCAATACGCCGTGCCGACTTTACAGATTTTGGCGCAAAGAGCCGATATCGTTGCGGTGTACACGCGTGCGGATGCACGGTCCAAAAGGGGCAATGAACTTTTCCCCTCGCCGGTTAAGGTGGCGGCTGAAAAGCTCGGCATTTCCGTGTTCACTCCCTCGACGCTCAAAGACGACGGAATAGTTTCACAAATTTTGGCTTTTGCGCCCGATCTCATCGTCGTTGCAGCTTACGGTATGATTCTGCCTCGCCGCATTTTGGATATACCGCGGCTCGGTTGCGTGAACCTCCATGCCTCCTTGCTTCCGACATGGCGTGGCGCGGCCCCCGTTCAGCGGGCTATTTTGGCGGGAGACGAGGAGACCGGCGTATCGCTGATGCGTATGGAGGAGGGTCTGGACACCGGAGACTATGCCATGAACGTCTCGACGGAAATCGGCCATAAATCCACCGCTCAATTGACACGGGAGCTCGGAGAAATCGCCGCCAATCTCATGGATGAGGTGTTGGATTTATTTCAATCAGGTGCGCTCGTATGGAAAAAGCAAGATGAATCGCTTGCCACCTATGCGCACAAGATAAGCAAGTCCGACGTTGCGCTCAGTCCGAAACTCGATGCCGAGGAATTCGTGCGTAGAGTACGAGCGAGTTCCTCGTCAGCTCCCGCGCGCCTGATGCTTGCAGGAGTGGGCACGGTGGTTTTGCACGCGTCCGTCGTTGCTCACCGCGGAGAAAACATTTTTGATATGCCCGAATCTATTGAAGAGGGTCGGATAGCCGTCGTCAAGCATGCGGTCTATCTCGGCTGTTCGAACGGAGTAGTGGAACTCATCGAAATCAAAGCCGATGGAAAGAAAGCCATGAGTGCGGATGAATACGCACGCGGAGCTCGTTTGAAAACGGGTGCGACATGGCAGTAAAACCCGACAAGCTCAGTCCGGGGAGAAAAGTCGCCTATGAAGTGGTGCGTAAAGTGCATGCCGGCGATTCATTCGCCCATGAGACGCTTTCCCAACAGCTCAAATACGCCAAGCTCGACGCACGGGATGCCGCCTATGCGACACGTCTTTCTTACGGCGTCATCAGTTACGACGGTACTCTCGATGAGATTTTGAGTCGATTGTGCGAGAAACCGAACCACATCAAACCTAAAGTGCGCGATGCCCTCAAAATCGCTCTGTATGAAATTTTCATCGAAGAGAAGCGTGATTATGCGGCGGTCGACCAAGGTGTCGAACTCGTTAAATCCGTGCACCCGCATTCTTCCGGCCTTGCAAACGCCATTTTGCGCTCAGCTATCAAGCTGAGCTCCGATTTTCCTTTCGGCGATCCTGCAACCGATGTCGAAGCGCTTGCGCGTGCGTACGGGTTTCCGCTGTGGCTCACGAAGCGATTCGTCGATCAGTTCGGAATGTCTCGAACCGAAACTGTTTTGGCCGCCTTCAACCAGGCGCCTCCTTTCTACCTGGCGGTGCCCTCGTGGTACGGAGAAGTGGATACCGCGATTACCGCGCTTGAAAAAGAGGGCGTCGTGGTTTCCCTCCTCGACCCCCTCCTTCCGCGTGCGCTCAAGGTCTCAAATCCCGCGATAGCCGTTGCAGGCGAACTCGTCGGCACCCGTCGACTCTTCACCATCGATGCGGCGGCCCAACTCGTCGTGAAACTGTGCGACGCGCGTGCGGAAGAAACAATCGTCGAAATCGGATCGGGGAGAGGGACCAAGACCCTTCTGCTTGCAAGTGAAGCGCGTTTGAGCGGTTCCGCGGCGGCTCGTGTGATAGGTATCGATTCTTTCGAGTACAAGTCGATGATCACGCTCGAACAGGCTCTTCGATACGGCTTGTCTGAAGTGAGCGTGCAAACGGTGGATGCGCGCGATGCCGATGCACTCATCGAGGCGGTCGGCGGATCGAACGTGGCCGACACCGTTTTAATCGATGCACCGTGCTCAGGGATCGGGACGCTACGGCGCCATGTCGATAAACGGTGGCGCCTGTCCGAGTCCGATATTGCCGCTCTTGCCGAAATTTCTATGGAGTTACTTATGGCGGCCTCGCATTTGGTTAAACCGAAGGGGAAAATTATCTTTGCAACCTGTACAATGGCTAAAGAAGAAAACGCAGAAGTCGTGCAAAAGTTTTTGGAAAGTCCTCAGGGAAGTTCGTTCGAAATCGAGCAGATTCGAGCTTCGGAACTACCTGAAAGTTGGGAAAGCTTTATCACTGAGGAAGGATTTTTCCAGTCCATTCCGCTTGATGACGGACCCGACGGGCACTTCATTGCGCGTATTAAACGAGGATAGCCGAGGCGACAGTTGTCGTCTTAACGTAAAAATTGTATGAGAAAATGACTTTGAAAGGTAGGTATCAATGGATAGCAAGCGTATCAATGAGATTCTATCAGTTGCCGAATCCGCGGCGTTTGCTGCTGCGGAGTGGATCGGTAGAGGCAAGAAAGACCTTGCCGATGCCGCCGCGGTAGAGGCAATGCGCAAGCAATTCGACACAATTGATTTTTCCGGTCGAATCGTCATCGGCGAGGGCGAGCGCGATGAGGCTCCCATGCTCTATATCGGCGAAGAGGTGGGTCGCGGTGGCGAGGAGATCGATATCGCCGTCGATCCTCTCGAGGGGACCAATCTCTGCGCCTACGCTCAGCCGAATGCACTGGTCACCATCGCTTTTGCGCCTCGTGGCTCACTGCTCTATGCTCCCGATACCTATATGTGGAAAATCGCCGCCGGTCCGAAAGCCAAAGACGCGATCGATATCGATGCTTCGCACACCGAAAACGTCAACAATGTCGCCGCCGCTCTCGGAAAGCCGGTCGATGAGCTCGTCGTCTGCATTCTCGAGCGCGATCGCCACGTCGATCTCATCAACGAGGTGCATGCGGCCGGTGCACGCGTTCGCCTCATCACCGACGGTGATGTATTCGGTGTCGTCGCGACTTCGATCGAGCACTCCGGCATAGACCTTTACATGGGTGCCGGCGGAGCTCCCGAAGGTGTTTTGGCCGCCACCGCCATGAAGTGCGTCGGCGGGGGATTCCAGGGACGATTCAACTTCAGAAATGAAGAGGAAATCAAGCGCGCCACGAAAACTTCCGGAGTCGACATCGACGGTGTGCTCACGCTCGATGATTTGGTTCGCACCGATGATGCGGTCTTCATCGCTGCAGGCGTCACCGACGGTGAGCTTGTGAAGGGTGTTCACGGCGGGCGCGTTCATTCGGTCGTATTCGACGGAAGCACGAAGACGATTCGTTTCGTCGAGACCATACATCGCAGTGCCGCAGACGGAATGTGGACGATCAGCTAGCGAGACTCATGGAACAAGAGCGTACACTTCGAGAAATAGTTTTATTACCGGAGCTTGATCGAGAGAAAGAGCCTCGTCAGACTTCGAGTATAAAAATCAACAAGGGCTTCGCGATTGCGTTCGCCCTTGTTATTTTATTGTCCTTCGGAGGGTACGGATTATATTACCGAAGCGCGCTGGTGACCGTTCCCAACGTCATCGGAATCGATAGCGACTTGGCGGCGACGCGTATCGAACAGGCAGGACTTCACGCAAAAATAGTCGAGAGGCGCTTTTCGGCCGTGAAACGCGGTACGGTCATCGATCAAAGCCCGAAAAAATCAAAGCGTCCCAAAGGCAGTGGTTTGGTTTCTCTCGTGGTATCGGGAGGCACCGAGCAACTGCAGGTCCCGAACGTCGTCGGTGAAAATGAACTTTATGCGACGAGAGCACTCACGCAACTCGGTCTCGTTCCGGTTTTGGTGAGTGAGCCCTCATACCAAGAGGCGGGAACGGTCCTCTCTGTTTCTCCGGTGATTGGCGGAACCGTTTTCACCGGAGACGCGGTGACGATTCGCGTTTCGGGCGGCAGCCAAGATATCGTTTTGAAGGATTTCGATCTCAAATGGAAAACGATTTCAATCGTTCCTCTCTACTCTTCGAACGAAACGTCCGACATCACATTCGATGTCGCACGGAGACTTTCATCGCTCTTCAAAGCGGCGGGAGCAGACGTGATCGTGACGCGCTCGGCGGCGGAGAAAAAAAGCTCGGCCTCGTTGCTTCAAAAAGCATATGAGCGAAGCGACGTCATGATTCAACTTGCGGTTCGCGATGCAGGCTCGAGCGGATTGGTAGTCTATGATCCGAGCCAGAATTCGACTCAGGTCGTCGCTTCCGGCTCCGTCGGATCGCAGGTGTACGGTGAGTTGAAGTCCTATGCGCAAAATGTGCGGCTTTCCTCAAGCAAGATGGCTTCAGGCTCGGTGAGCCGGAAGCAGGCGTTTCAGGTTTCATTCGGTTCGCTTGCAAACGCGACCGACGCCGCCTTGATGGATGACTCGCAATTCAAAGACATTATCGCCCGTAGCGTCTATCTGGGCGTCGGGGGCTTTCTGACCCCTTAAACGAGCCGGTAGCCTGAAATATCATAAGAAGATATGCTTCTCGAAATCATTGTGTGTTATCGTTGAACTCGTAAATTATTCGACTCGGGAGCTGCGTGCGACGCGGCTGAGAGGTGGCCTTGAGGTCACGACCGAAATGACGGTGCTGGTAATGCAGCACATGCACGTTGGACGAGTATATCTCACATATCTCTCATCCACACGGCCCGTCACGTTACAGGAAAAGGTGGAGTTATGAGAAATGAACGTATCCGTACTATAGCTGAAATTGGATTGTCGGTAGCGCTTTTCGCGGTGCTCGACTACCTCAACGTTCGTCTGCCGATAAACGCGGCGGGCGGTTCGATTTCGCTTGCGATGACACCGATACTCATCTTGGCGCTTTTCAGAGGGCCCTTGGTCGGAATGCTCGCCGGTGCTCTGTGCGGAGGAATCGATTTTTTGATAGCACCCTACATATTCAACGTGTTCCAGGTGTTCCTCGACTACCCGATCGCTTTTGGTCTCGTCGGACTGGCCGGGTTGTTCAAAAAGCCGGCCGAGCATGCCTTCATGAAGAGCAAAACGACTTCTTTGCTCGTTTACACGATAGGTGGAATCCTCATCGGCGCCGTCGGACGTTTCTTGGCCCACTTTTTATCCGGCGTGATTTTCTTCGCGCAGAATGCGCCGAAGGGACAAAATGTCTTCCTCTACTCTGCCGGGTATCAGCTGACCTATCTCGTCCCATCCTTTATAGGATGTGCTATCGTAACGGTACTTATCGTTCCGGTATTGGCACGCTCCATGTGGGAGAAGCAATCATAAAGTGAAGCAAGCTTTGCTCATAGGACCTATCTTCGAAAGCTATCATGTCGGCCGCGTGGCCGGCATGATAGCCGAAGAGGGCTATGTCAACGTCGTCGCCGTCGACGGTGGAGCCGACTTATGTGCACAATCCGGAGTGATACCGGACTTTTATGTCGGCGACAGCGATTCGATTTCTCCGCAAGGGATCACCTTCATCGAACAAAGCCAAGCGCAAAGAATCGAACTTCCCACCGATAAAGATTATTCTGATTTTTCAGCGACGCTCGATTGGCTGAAGTCGCAAGGCGTCTCGAGTTTCGATTGCATCGGAATGCTCGGAGGAAGACTCGATCAGCAGTTGGGAGTGTTCGGCGACACCGCGCACCATTGCATGGACGGTTCGTTTTTCGGAGAAGAGATCGATGCGTGGGTGCTGAACAAGCTGGGACGGCTACCGAAAAAACACGTCCTTTCGAAGGCACGCTATCAGAGCTTCAGCGTCTTTGCTCTTGTAGGGGAGGCTACGGTTTCCATCGACGGCGCCCGATGGCCGTTGCATAAGAGGGTTCTGTCTGTGATGGTGTCCGTCGGGTTATCCAACGAGTTTGCTCCACAAGCATTCGATGCGCGCGTCATGCTCGAACTTGGAACGATTTGTGTGGTGGCAAACAAATAAAAAATCGCCCTTTCGAGGCGATTTTTAATTTGTTGCGTGAGATGAAAACTAGGGGCGTGTTACTTTGCCGGCTTTCATGCATTTCGTGCAAACATTAATCTTCTTAACGCTACCGTTTACGACGGCGTTAATCTTTTGGATATTCGGACGAAATACACGGTTGGTGACGCGGTGAGAGTGACTTACGTTGCGACCTGCTGAAGGGTGCTTGCCGCAAACAGCGCATACTTGTGACATGTTAAAACTCCTTGGTTCATTTGCTTAAAACAGGTTATCCTGCTTATTTCACTCGGACTTGCTATGCTAGCACAAATATTCTTCGAGTACAATCTCGTTTGATTTGTATGCCCTCGACTGTATCGGCTATAATAGTCCGCTAGTACCATGAACAATGATTGGAGTGCCATGGCATCGGTGACTTTAGACACACGTCTCTCCGATTTGGTGCACCTGAATCCTTCGATAGTCGATGTTTTGGAGCGGTATGGGCTGGGCTGTGCGTGCTGCGTGGGCGCCGAGTTCGAAACCATTCGCGATGCGTGTGCCGCTCATGAAATCGACGGTGAAAAATTATTGGCTGACATCAGCCGTGTACTTAATCAAGACGATTAGGAACGGAGCAAAAAATGACAGAAAAGCTAGGCTCTATCAGCATTTCCGATGAGGTGCTTATGGACTTGGCGGGATACGCCGCGCTTGAAAGTTACGGCGTGGTGGGGATGGCCAGTCCGACGCTTGTCGATGAAGTCGTGCAATTGCTTCCTCGCAACAAGCTTCGCAAAGGAGTTCATATTTCGCTCGTCGAAGATCCGAACGCCCAATCGGGTGCAATCGAAGTCGACCTTTATGTAATCATCGAGTATGGGACAAATCTCAGTCAAGTTTCTCGCAATCTTGCCGACAGGGTTCGTTATACTCTCACAGAGTTTGCCGGCATCACAGTAGGACGCGTGGATATCCACGTCCTTGAAGTAAAGGTTCGATAGGGTAGGTTAAAAATGATTCAATATTCTTCTGTACGCAACCTGGTCGCTTCGGCTGCGCTTGCACTTAAAAATCGTGTCGATGAAGTGAATAGGTTGAACGTGTTTCCCGTTCCCGACGGCGATACGGGAACGAACATGTCACTCACGCTCGACGCAGTCGCAAACGATGTAGCCAAGTTGCCGGCTGATGCACCGCTCGAAGATGTGTGCAAAGCAGCAACGCACGGTTCGCTTATGGGCGCTCGCGGTAACTCGGGCGTTATCACCTCTCAAATAATCCGTGGGGCTTGTGAAGGCTTCCTCGAATCGAGCGACCTGTCGCCGACTTTGTGCCTCGCGATTTCTCTCGAAACGGCCACGACGGTTGCCTTCCAAGCGGTCCGCAAACCTGTGGAGGGAACGATTCTGACGGTTATCCGGGATATGTCGGTTGCAGCTCGTGCTGCGGCCGATGCCGAGGTCACATTCGAGGAGGCCCTCGATTCAGTCGTGGCCGAGTCGTACGCTTCCGTGCGCCGTACTCCCGAATTGCTCCCGGTACTCAAAGAGGCCGGGGTCGTCGATGCCGGTGGTTTCGGACTGTCAATATGGTTCAACGGTTTCGTCTCGGCGTTACTCGGTCGCCAGCAGGCCGAAGCTCCCGTGCTCGGAGATATGCAAGTCATGACCGTCACTCCCGTGGATGATTGGGACGACGATGAATATCTTTACTGTACGGAATTTCTCCTTTTCGGAGAGGGGATCGACAGGGAACGTGTGCACGACTACATAGCCGCGCGCGGAGGAAGCGAACTCGTCGTCGGTGATTCCGGACCGTATAAAGTTCACGTTCACACCGATGATCCTTCCGAAATTTTGAGCTATGCACTCGGTTTGGGCGAGATTTCAGAGGTCCATATCCACAATATGCGTCGTCAGGCGGCCGAGCGTCCCGCAACGCAAGGTACCCCATCGAAAGAAAATGCTCCGCACAAAGCGATCGGAGTCGTCAGCGTCGCATCGGGGGCCGGCCTCATCGAAATTTTGAAATCGCTCGGAGTCGATGTGGTCGTTTCCGGCGGACAGACGATGAACCCGTCGACGCAAGACCTCGTGGAGGCAGCCT
Source organism: Coriobacteriia bacterium (assembly GCA_016649875.1). Taxonomy (NCBI): domain Bacteria; kingdom Bacillati; phylum Actinomycetota; class Coriobacteriia; species Coriobacteriia bacterium. The sequence goes on along the minus strand of JAENWW010000011.1, from coordinate 32,188 downwards.
CTACACTCAACGTCGATAAGGTGATTTTCCTTCCGAATAACTCAAATATCATCATGGCGGCCAACGCCGCCGTATCGGTATTGGATATTCCGGCAGCCGTTATACCGACGCGTTCGGTTCCGGAGGCATTCGCGGCGTTGTTCATGTTCGACCAAAGCATGGACTTCGATGAGCTCGTCGAAGAGATGAGCGAGGCCATCATCGACGTGCGAACCGCCGAGGTCACGACGGCGGTCAAAGATGCAAAGAGCAATGTCGGTGATATAAAGGCCGGGCAGATAATCGGCATAGTCGGTTCGAAAGATATCGAAACGGTCGGTGATTCGGTCGAACAAGTCGTCTTCGATTTAGCGAAAATCTTGGTTGATGAAGATTCCGAAACGCTCACGCTTCTTCTCGGTGAAGGATTTACCGACGAAGCAGGCGATGCGATAGCAAAAAATCTCAAAGAACAGTATGACTGGATAGATGTTGAAACCCACCGTGGTGAGCAGCCTTTGTATCCCGTTCTCATTTCCGTTGAATAACGACACGCTGGAAGGACATTCCCTTTATGTCTAAAGTTATGTCTAAAGTCGGAATCATGGTGGATAGTACCTGCGATTTGACGGTGGAAGAGCTTGGGAATTTAAATGTTGAACTGGTCGCACTCCGCGTCAGTTTCGGTGACGAAACCTTTCTTGATGCGATTGAGATGACTACTCCGCAGTTTTACGAACGACTCGCACGCTCCGATGAACTTCCCAAAACATCGCAACCTTCTCCCGCGCAGTATCGCAAAGCGTATGAGAACCTCGTGGCGCAGGGTTGCGATGGAATCGTGTCTCTTTCGCTTTCTTCGGCACTTTCAGGCTCATACGAGGCTTCGAGACTCATGGCGAAAGGCCTATCGATACCCGTATATTGCATTGACACGAAAAGTGTCACACAAGGGCTCGGTCTGATAGTCCGTGCGGCATGCGCGTTGCGTGATGAAGGAATGGATTCGGAAGAAATCGCGGAAAAAGTCAGAGTCATCTCTGCGAAAACGAGTCTCTTGTTCATAATCGACACCATGGACAATCTCGTGAAAGGCGGTCGTGCCGGTTTGGCTGCCGGTTTGGCGGCATCGTTGCTCGATATCAAGCCCATTCTCACACTCGACGAGCAAGGGGTGATTACGCCCTTCAAACGGTGCCGTGGGCGGAAGAAAGCCGTGGCCGAACTCGCGAAGTATGTCTCATCCTGTTCGAAAAGGTTGGGTCCGCTCGACTACACGCTCATTTATACAACCGATCGGAACGATATTGAGATTTTGCGCGAAGCGCTCAATGAAGCTGGAGTCGACGGGCGAGAAGTCCACACCGGAAGCAACGGTCCGGTGATCGGAACGTATGTTCCCCAAGCGTGCGGCGTGGCGTTTTATCCTCAAAAATGGTCTTCTCCCGAAGCGTAGGCGGTCAAAAGTGGTTGTGGACACTTCCGGCATACATTCTTCGAAAGCCACGCGCTTCGTCGCGCTGAGCGATTCGGTCGAGCAGGCGCGCTATGTCGATGCTGTGCGCGCCGAGTTATTCTCGAAAATCAATATAAAAACCATCGGTGATTTATTGACGCACATTCCTTTTCGCTATCTCGATTTACGTGTCGAGCACTCCATCGGTCAAGCACCCTTGGGAGAGGGCGCATACGTCGGAACGGTCCATGAGGTGTCGGTTAAAAGCCCTCGTCCCCATCTCAAAGTCACCGAAGTTTCCCTCATCGACGGCTCGGGCGTTCTCGTCGGCGTGTGGTTCAACCAACCCTGGGTCGCTCGCTCCTTTGTGCAAGGTGAACGGGTTGTTTTTGCCGGACAGATTCGTCTCAATTACGGACTGAAGCAAATGACACAACCCTTCGTCGAGAAGCTCGACCAGGAAAATGCCACGTGCAACAAACTTCTTCCGATACATCGTGTCACCGAAGGAATCTCTCCGGGCTGGATGCGGAGAATCATCGCCGAAGCCCTCGACGATTACGGTGACGTTCTCGATTCGCTTCCGTATCGGTTGCGAATAAAGAATCGATTGTTTTCACTCGGTCGGGCGCTTCGTGAGGTACATTTCCCGACCGATGAGGAAAACGCACGCCGAGCCCGTCAAAGACTCGTCTACGATGAATTGCTGCTATTCGAACTCATGTGCGCACGCAAACGGTATACGGAAACGGTGTCTGCACAAGGCACCGCCCAACGATGCGATGGGCGACTCGTCAAGAAGCTTCCGGAGGTATGTAAACTCGTGCCGACCGATGAGCAAGTGGCGGCCATCGAAGATATATTCAGAGATATGAAGTCATCGCATCCGATGAATCGTATGTTACTCGGCGATGTTGGAACCGGAAAAACTTTGGTTGCGCTCTACGCACTGTGCGCAGCCGTCGATTCGGGCAACCAGGCTTCGATGATGGCGCCGACGGAGGTTCTCGCGCGCCAATACAGCATAAAACTCGGTCCTCTTCTCGATGTCCTTGGTATATCGTGGGATCTTTTGACCGGTTCGACCTCAAAAAAAGCTCGGCAAGAGATTCTCGCCGATTCGGCTGCAGGGAAGGTGAACATCCTTTTCGGCACGCATGCGCTCATCGAGCCGTCCGTCGTTTTTGCAAATCTTTCGCTCGTCATAATCGATGAACAGCATCGTTTCGGCGTCAACCAACGTAAACTTTTACGTAATAAAGGGGTTTCGCCGGACGTTCTCATCATGAGCGCGACTCCGATTCCGCGTACGCTCAGCGCAACCGCTTACGGAGATTTGGCCACATCATATATTCGTAAGCGCCCGATCGAGGGCGCCGGGGTGACGACGAAACTCATCAAGCATCATCAGTCATATAAAGCTCATGACGACGTGCGCAGAGCCGTCGAGGAGGGCAGGCAGGCCTACGTGATTTGTGCGCTTGTCGATGAGTCTGATTCTTCGAACGCCAAAGCCGCCATGCGTGAAGTCGAACGTCTCAAAAATATCGAATACCCTGATTTACGCGTCGATGTGCTTACCGGGAAGATGCCCGCGAATGAGAAAATCGAAACGATGAGACGTTTTGCGGACGGTGAAATCGATGTGTTGGTTTCGACGACGGTCGTCGAAGTCGGCATCGATGTGCACAACGCCACCGTCATGATCATTCTTGACGCCGAGCGTTATGGAATCGCTCAACTCCATCAACTGAGAGGGCGAGTCGGTCGTGGGGAAATTCCGGGAACGGTGTGGCTCGTTTCGGATTCTTTTTCCAACGAGGCGAAAGATCGTTTCGCCATGCTTCTTTCGACAAACGACGGGTTCAAACTCGCAGAATTCGATTTGGCTCAGCGAGGTCCGGGAGAATTGCTCGGAGTCAAACAACACGGACTTGTGAATTTTCGCATTGCGGATCTGATCGAGGACGCAGATTTGGTGATGTTGACGCGCCGGGAGGCATTTGACATCGTGAACGATGATCCGGAACTGAGCGGGCCGGAGTTCAGGCTCCTGCGCGAGCGTGTCCGGCTTCTCGAAGAGGTTTCAAAAGAATGGGTGAGCGCCGGATGAGGATTATCGCAGGCAAACATAAGGGGCGTCCCATCGTCGCGCCGAAAGGAGATACCACGCGTCCGACGACCGATCGTGTCAGGGAGGCGATATTTTCGCGTCTTGTCAGCGACTTCGGTGACTTTTCGGATATATCGGTACTCGACTCGTTCGCGGGAAGCGGTGCTCTCGGGCTCGAGGCGCTTTCGAGAGGTGCGAAGCGGGCGGTATTCGTCGAAGAGCATGCGAAAACTGCACAAATCGTCAAGAAAAATATCGACACGCTTTCATTCGGACAGAACTCGAATCTTCTCGTCGTCGATGCGTTCAAGTCAACGACGGCGATAGCGGTATATGGACCCTTTGACATTATTTTTCTCGATCCTCCTTATAAAGTTGTGCCGGAGGCGATCTTCAGCTATCTTTGCGACTTGGCGAATCGGGGCGCAATCAACGCGAACGCCACGATCGTGTATGAACATTCGGCTGCAGCGAAGTTCGACTTGCCGGTTGGTTTTGTAATCAGTGCACAAAAGAAGTATGGTAGTACTGTTATATCTTATGCTGACTTTAAGGGGAATGAGTAGTGAAGCGTGCGGTTATTCCGGGGACATTCGATCCGATAACGAACGGACATCTCGACGTCATTGAACGTGCTTCGGCACTTTTTGATGAAATAGTCGTCGGAGTTGCTTCATCCGAAGAGAAAAACGGACGGGGAACACTCTTTTCGGTCGAAGAGCGGGTCGATATGATTTTGACGGCTACCAAACATTTGTCTAATATAGAGGTGAAGTCGTTTAATAATTTACTTATTGATTTCGCATGCGATACTTCAGCAGATGTCATCGTAAAGGGTTTGCGCGCCGTCACAGATTTCGAACATGAGTTCCAAATGGCTGCGCTCAACTGGCAATTGGACTCCGAAATCGAAACGATGTTTATCATGGCCATACCCGAGAATATGTATTTGAGTTCATCGGCGGTCAAAGAAATTGCAAAACATGGCGGCTCTACGAAAGGGCTCGTTCCGGAAGGTGTAGACGTACTGCTCAGAGATAAACTCTAGCTACGGATGCTCAATAAGCAGTAACACTTGGAAAGGTGGCAAAATGGATGACATTATGGAGCTTATCGATAGAATCGATGAGCTCGTCGAAGGCTCGAAGAATATGCCTTTGAGCAGTAATAAGATTGTTAATCCTGAGGCTATATATGGAATCGTCGATGAAATTCGTGATCGCTATCCCGAGGAGCTCAAGCAGGCTCGCTGGATTTTGAAGCAACGTCAAGAAATGGTCGAAGAGGCGGAGCGCGAGGCGAACCGCGTTCTCGAAGAGGCTCAAGAGCGTGCGCGCATGCTCGTCGGCGACACCGAGATCGTGCGTCAAGCCGAGGGCAAGGCAGCTGAGATTCTCGAAGATGCACGTGCCAACGAGCGTGAGGTTCGTCTCGGAGCAGAGGATTATGCCGATGAAATGATGGCAAACCTCGAAGTGAATCTCGGCAAACTCCTCACTGCGGTTCAACGCGGACGAGATCGTCTCCAAGGCAAGACCGCTCAGAGATAGCATAATCATGTTCAGCCAAACCAATATACGCCTCGTACTCGACGATCACGATGCGGTGTTGCACCTAAACGACAGCTTTGATATCGCGGAGTTCGTCGTCGAAGACCTTGAGTTCAAACCTTTGGGTCCGGCTTACTATGACCTCGATCTCACGTACACCGGAGACGGCGTTCTCGCCCTCGGAGTCGTTACTTTGGATGTCTCGGCCCCCTGTGTGAGGTGTCTCGAAGAATTTCCGCTGAGGATCAACTCCGAGGTGCAAACGCTGTTTTATCTCGATCCCACCGTCGATGATGCCGGTGACCCGTTGCCGTTCATCGATGACGAAGGCAATATCTCGTTGTTGGATGAACTCTATGAAGACCTTCGCATGGAAACCCCGTTCGCGCCTCTACACGACAGGGATTGCTTGGGACTTTGCCCCAAGTGCGGAGTGAACTTGAACGTAGAGACATGCACGTGTTCTCATGAGATCGATCCGACGCACCCTCTTGCCGGTCTCATCGGTCTTATCGGCGAGGACGGACATGCCGACGAAGAAGACAGCGAATAATTTCGTAATTTTTTTGTGATATACTAACAATTCGTGTTTTATGTATAAACGCTGTCAAAATATTTACAGCGCGCAACCTTAAGAAAGAGGAATAAACTACTATGGCTGTACCTAAGAGAAAGACCGGTCGTGCACGTACGAATGCACGTCGCTCAAGCCACAAGCTCACGGCAATCAATGCATCATCGTGTCCTCAGTGCCATGAGCTCAGAATGGCTCATCACATCTGCCCGTCATGCGGATATTATGATGGCAAGGAAATCGTCGAAGTCGATTAGTCAGTTATGAAAATACCCACATGAATGATGGGTATTTTCTTATTTGTTCACACAAATCAGTTGGGAGGCAATTTTGAGCCGACCTGTATCCATCGCTGTCGACGCTGTTGGCGGCGATTTTGCACCGAAAGTCGTTCTCGAGGGTGTCGAGAAAGCTCTTTCGAGTGACTCGAATATCATTGTCCATCTCGTCGGGCCTGCTGACATTGTCAATCCGTTTGCAGCGCGTTTCCCCGGCAGAGTCGTGGCTGTGCCCGCAAGTGAAATAATCGGTATGGGTGAACACCCCGCCAGTGCGGTCCGTTCCAAAAGAGATTCCAGCATCGTCGTCGGTTCCCGTCTTGTGAAAGAGGGGATATGCCAAGGCCTTTTTTCCGCCGGATCGACGGGGGCGAGCATGGCGGCGGCGACACTCATCATAGGCCGTATACGGGGAGTGAGTCGTCCCGCATTGGCTACGGTGCTTCCCGGCGCGAGCAAACCGACGATATTGCTGGACATCGGAGCAAACGCCGATTGCAAACCTGAGAATCTTCTTCAGTTCGGATTCATGGGAAAGGCGTATGCCCAAGCGGTCTTCGGTTTGAAGGATCCTAAGGTCGCCTTGCTCAACATCGGCGAAGAAGACACGAAAGGCTCCGTGCTTGCGCAGGAAGCCAATGCGTTGATGCGCACATCGTTGCCGGGCTTTGTGGGAAATGCCGAAGGGCAAGATCTTTTGTCGGGTGAATTCGACGTTATCGTCACCGATGGCTTTACGGGCAACGTTTCTTTAAAGCTTCTCGAAGGCTCGACGAAGATTCTTCTCGGACGTGTCAAAAATGCTTTGACGTCGAGTACCGGTAAGAAAATTTTAGCGGCCCCCCTCGCAGGATCCATAAAGTCACTGAAAGACGACATGGACCCCGATCAGTTCGGCGGAGCGCCGCTTCTCGGTGTGAAAGGCGTGTGCGCCATAGGCCATGGCCCCTCTTCGGCGCAGGCGATCGAAAGTGGGATTCTCGTTACCGCGCGAGCCGTTAGAAACGATCTCACCGATATTCTCACGAAAAATATCATAAATCTCCTCAATCAAGATGTCGGATAAGCGAGGTAGTGGTGAATAAATTATTTGTATTTCCCGGATTCGGTTCTCAGCAAGTCGGAATGTTCCAGCGCTTGCCCGAAGAAGTGGATGTAGTCCGTCTTATGGATGCCGCCTCCGCGCATTCCGGTTTGCAACTCGAACGTATCGTTTCCGACGGTCCGGAAAGTGCGCTTGTCGACATTCGGGCATCGTATCCGATGATTATGCTCATAGATGCCGTATGGGGTCGCTATCTCGAAGAGAATGAAATCGTGCATGAGGCGACATTGGGCTATGGTATCGGCGAAGTCGCCGCGCTTGTTTCTTCGGGAGTCATTTCGATCGGCGCTGGTGTGACGCTCTCTTCGCTCTATGCGAAGGCGACCATAGAGGCTACGAAGAACAGCGATGGAGCGTCGATGACCGTGCTCGGGCTGGAGAGGGCTGCCGTCGAAGCGGTGATAGAGGATACGCCCAATGTCTGGATTTCGGCCGATAACTCCCAAAACCAAGTTGGGATTTCCGGCGTTTCTTCGAGCTTGAATGTGCTTGAGACCGATTTGATCGATGCCGGTGCACGACGTGCGGTAACGCTTCCTTTGCCCGGTGCTCTCAATTCGCCCATGATGGTGGCGGCTCAAGACGAGATGCGTAAGATCCTTGAAAAAGCCGAGTTTCGTGAGGCGACGATTCCGTTCATGTCGTGTTACGATGCGCGCCCGCACACGGATGCCCGAGAAATTAAAGAGGTATTTTTGAGCGGAATCACTTCGCCGTTGCGTTTTCGAGAAGCCGTACTGGCATCGCGTGACGAATTCGGAATCGATATCGCAATCGAGTGCGGGGCGGGGAGTATACTTTCCGGGTACCTCGTCCACACCGACCTGACTGCAATCCCCGTGACCCAATATGCCGACGAAAATGGTGTGGATAGTTTAAAAGAACGCATCGGCGCCATTGAAGCGCGACAATAATCGGTTAAAATAGATACGACGATTGGAGGAATAATGGAACGTACCCAAGTAATTGAAAAGATACGTGAGACCGTTGTCGATGTTTTGGACTGCGATGAAAGCTCCGTTGTGGAGTCAGCTTCATTCGCCGAAGATCTCGGAGCAGATTCTTTAGACGTTGTCGAGCTCGTTATGGCTTTCGAAGAATCATTCGGCTCTTCGATTCCCGATGACAAAATCGAATCGATTAAGACAGTCGGAGATGTAGCGGACTTTTTCATGACGGCGAAATAAACAGTGCTTAAGTTTATGAATAAGCCCTCGAGATTTTCGGGGGCTTATTTTATAAAACCTCGCAGAGGGATGGGACTGATATGACCTATGATGCGTTAAAGGACAAAAAGGACGTGGAGTATCGTGTTTCGCGCGTCGAAGCGATTACTTCGCATGTGTTTAAAGATAAGTCGCTTGCGCTTCAAGCGATCACTCACCCTTCTGCAGTCGAAGGTGATTCACATCTCAGCTATGAACGGCTTGAATTTCTCGGAGATTCGATCGTCGGTTTCGCCGTCGGTCTCGAGGGGTATCGCCGTTTTCCCGATATCGATGAGGGAATCTTGACTAAGATGCGCATTGCCGTCGTCAATGGAAATTTTTTGTCGGAAGCTGCCGTCGAAAAAGGTCTGCAGGAGTGCGTCATTTTCGGAACGAGTGAGTTGAGCGCGGGATCGCGGGGAATGCACTCCGCTTTGGAAGATGTTTTCGAAGCGATTACAGCCGCTCTCTTCCTCGATGGAGGAATGGCAGTTGCAACCGCTTGGGTACTCGGTTGCCTGGGCGACTGTATCAATCCCGAGATTGCTGCGGATAAGAGTAGTCCGAAATCTCTTTTACAAGAGAAAGTTCAGGCATGCGGCGGCTCGGTATCTTACGATATCGTATCCGTCGAAGGTCCTTCGCATAGCCCGAGTTTCGTAGCTGAAGTCTCAGTCAATAATATCGTCGTCGCACAAGGCGCGGGCGCTTCCAAAAAAGTGGCCGAAAAAGCGGCGGCACAAGCTGCACTCGACGACGCTTTCCGGAGCGAATAGGCGGGGAAGATGCGCCGACTTTTTTGCATCGTAAACGGTTGGCACGTCGGAAGAAATAGCGTACGTTTCATGCTAGACTGAAGCCTGCGCAAAACTTAAATTTTTCAGTCAGTTTTCGAAAGGAACGGCGTGTATTTAAAGTCACTCACGCTCAAAGGCTTTAAGTCTTTTGCCGACAAGAGCGTTTTTTCCGTCGAACCCGGGGTTACCTGTGTCGTCGGTCCCAACGGTTCCGGCAAATCGAATATTTCAGATGCGGTTTTATGGGTGCTCGGCGAGCAGAGTGCGAAAACGCTTCGCGGGCAAGCTATGGAAGACATCATTTTCGCCGGCTCCTCCGCCCGGCAGGCATTGGGCGTGGCCGAGGTCGACTTGGTGTTGGATAATACGGACGGAACGCTTCCTCTGGAGTTTTCCGAAGTGACTATCACACGCCGCATGTATCGTTCCGGTGAAAGCGAATACCTCATCAATCAAAGTCCGTCTCGTTTGATGGACATACTCGATATGTTGCATGACACTGGTCTCGGTCGTGATGCGCATTCGATTATCAGCCAAGGACGTCTGACCGAAGTGCTCAATGCGCGTCCTGAGGACCGTCGTTCTCTCATCGAAGAAGCGGCGGGTGTCCTCAAGCATAAGAAGCGCAAAGAACGCGCACTTCGGAAGTTATCGGGACTCGACGCACATCTCGAGCGTGCGGCTGACATCGCCAATGAAATCGAACGCCAGTTGCGTCCGCTCGAACGGCAGGCGGCAAAGGCGAAAACGCACGCGGAGCTCATATCCGAATTAAGAGAGATCGATGTGTCGTGTGCCGTTGATGACCTGCGTCGACTTCAGACCGACTGGAATGACGTTCTCAAAAAGGAACGTGAGGCGGAGGTCGAACTCGACCTCGTGCGTTATCAGCTCGAGGAACGAGAGAGAGAGCTCGAAAAGTATCAACATCTGCTGGAGGATAAGGGGCTGTTCGTCGGGGATATCTCCGAACAGCGCCGTCGGGTCAATACCATTCTCGAGCGCTTCGATGCCGGGCTTTTACTCTTGGAGGAAAAAGGAAAGAACCTCATCAACCGTCTTTCGGAATTGCGCATGCAACTTCACGGTGCACAATCGCGAATCGGCGGTGCTTGTAAAGAACGTGATGTCGTCGCAGCTTCGCGCGCCGAGACGGACGCTTCATTAAAAGAGCTTTATACGCAGCTCGGTGAGATTCGCAGGGAAAGCGAGTCGACGCGAAAAGAACGTGCTTTGTTCGATGAAGAAGTATCGAAAATCGCCTCTTCTTTGCGTTCGCAACGAGCGCGAGCCGATGAGAGACGAAACGCCATCGCTAAAAGGGAAAGCGCTCTGTCATCTCTTTCGATACAAACCGATTTGTTGAAGAACAGAAAAGATGAACTGGGCGAGCAAATCGGTTCCTCCCAAGAGACGCTTTCCCAAAGGCGCACAAAACTTGCATCGCTTGAAAAAGGGATTGCGAAAGCAAAGCGTGAAATCGCTATGGCCGACAGCGATGTCGATAAACGTGTGAGAGTGCTCGATTCGCGCCGTAATGATTTACAAGCGGCTCGCGACAGGTTCTTTGACGCACGCGCCGAAATCAAAGGGCTCGAAGAGGTCGACAGGGCTTTTGCGACGGCAAGCCCCGCGCTCGCGCGCGTCGTCTCGCGCGCCGCAGAACTCGACGGCTTCGTCGGTCCCGTCGCTGATTTCATCTCGGCGGATGCCGAGTATGAGCAACTCGTCGAAAAACTTTTGGGCGCCGATCTTTTCGGAGTTTTTGTAAAGGATGCACAAGGCGCCATGGCCGTCGCCCATGAGGTCAAAAACGCCGAAGCCGGAGAGATTTCGATTATCCCTCTCGATGCGCCGCCGATCTCGCCGAAAGCATCGAAAGTCGGAAAGCGGCTCTTGGATTTCGTGACATTCGATGAATCGCATCGAGCCGGAGTCGAGGTGCTATTCGGTGACGTGTACGTCGTCGATTCGTTGCAGACGGCCATTTCCTCGATCAAACATAATCCCGAAATCAGATTCGTCACAAAGGAAGGTGCCGTCGTATGGCCTTCCGGCAAAGTCACTCTCGGTACGCAAATCGCCGATAACGAGGGTGTGCTTGCGCGTAAACGTCGCCTCAATTCTTTGAGCGACACTTTGGGCGGGTTGGAGATTTCAGTTGCGGAGGCGGAAGGCGATGTCGCCGTAGCCGAGGAAGCATTGATGCTGGCGCAGCAAGATGCATTCGGTCTCAATCAGAAAGCGGCACAGATAACCGGGGAATATAATTCCCTACTCGCAGAAATCGGACGACTCGAGGAAAGCCTCGCGCGCATAACGCAAGAAGAGGCGCAAATTTCAACGCGCCTCGAAGAGGTCGTTGAAAAAGCCGATGAACAAATTCCGGCGTTGGAAGCGTTGAAGGCGGAAGCGCAAGAGCAAGAAACCGTGCTTGAGGAACTTCAGGAACGCGCCGCCGGCGCCGAATACGATCGAAGCCTAAAACTTCGTGACGAGACCGCGGTCAATGAGCGACTGAGCAAATGCCAAGTCGATATGGCGACCGTTTCAGAGCGTGAAGTACATATGAAACGGGAGCTCAATCAACTCGTCGCTGAAATATCGGGTCTTAAAGAAACCATTGAAAGTTCAAATCAGACCGAGCAAGCGCTCGAAATGCTCCGTTCTCGCATACAGCCGCTCCACGATCTTTATAAGGATATGCATGAACAGGCCGACCGTTGGTCGTTGATGTTGCGCGACCGCGCGAAACTCGAACAATCCGATTCGGAATCATTGCGTTCCACAATCACTTCGGCGCAAGATGCCGTTAAGACAGCCCAGGCGATTGTCAACGAAAAGACCGAAGGCATCATGCACGTGCGCGTGGCCAAGGGGCAACTCGAGGTGCAAGTGAATGCCGCCGTTCGGCATATCGTCGAAGAACTCGGCATGCCGATAGAAAAGGCGTTGGCCCTTCCTCTGGTTGAAAATCGCCTTGCGGTTGAAGACCACGCTTTGTCTTTGCGTAAAAAAGTTTCGAACCTCGGAGCTATCAACTCGGTCGCAAAAGACGAGTACGAGGCGCTTTCCGCCCGCAGAGATTTCATGCGCTCGCAAATCGAAGACCTGAAGAGTGCGCGTACAGCGCTCAACAAGGTGGTCGGCGCAATCGACCGCAAAATCAAAACACTGTTTCTCGATACCTTCGAGCAAGTGGACAAGCACTTCCAGGCATTTTTCGCCATTTTGTTTCCCGGTGGAAGTGCTCAGTTGCTTCTGAGCGATCCTGATGACCCGGACAATACCGGTGTCGAATTCATCGCGCTGCCGCGCGGTAAGAAACTCAAGAAGATGTCACTTCTTTCCGGCGGTGAGCAGTCGCTTGCTGCGCTTGCGCTCCTTTTCGCCGTCAATCAGGTTCGCCCGTGCCCGTTCTTCATCCTCGATGAGGTCGAAGCGGCGCTCGATGACTCGAACCTGCAACGTTTTGTAAACTTCGTCGATAAAATGCGTCAAAGCACGCAATTCCTAATCGTCACTCACCAACGACGTACCATGGAAATGGCCGATTTGCTCTATGGCGTATCCATGCAAGCGGATGGCGTGTCCAAGCTTTTGAGTCAAAAACTCGAAAATGCTCTGGAACTCGTCGAATCGGAAAGTTAAGGCAGCTTATGAGCTCATGGTTTGATCGCCTCAATGAAGGCTTGAGCAAGAGTAGACAAAAACTTGCGGGATCTCTCAACCAACTCGTCGGTCGAGGCGCCGATGTCGATGATTCTTTTTGGGAGGAGCTCGAAGAGACGCTCATAGCAGCCGATCTCGGCGTCGAGGCGGCGACCGATATCGTCGAGCGTTTGCGCCTCGAGGCCAATGCCCAATCGATTCCTTCGTCCGATAAAATCATCGCACGCTTGCAGGATATGATCGCCGAGGAATTCGAAACGGCGGGAGATCCCTTTCAGTTCGAACCGGTCACCATACTCATGGTCGGTATCAACGGGACCGGTAAAACGACATCGGTGGGAAAACTGGCGAAGCAAGCGGTGGCGCAGAATAAGAAAATCGTTCTCGGCAGTGCCGATACGTTTCGCGCAGCAGCATCCGAGCAACTCGATGTTTGGGCCGAAAGGGCGAATGTCGAGGTCGTGCGCAAAGATCGCGGTGCCGACCCGGCAAGTGTCGCTTTCGATACCGTGGCCCGTGCCGAAGAGGTCGGAGCCGATATCGCCCTGATCGACACAGCCGGCCGCCTCCATACCTCGCTCGATCTCATGCACGAACTCGAGAAGGTGCAACGTGTCGCGCGCGACCGCAGCAAAGCTCCGACGTTCACCGTGCTCGTCATGGACGCCACGACGGGACAAAACGGGCTCGTCCAAGCTCGTGAATTCAATAAGCACCTCGCAATCGATGCGCTTATTCTCACGAAACTCGACGGCACGGCGAAAGGGGGAATCGCCGTGGCGATTTCGCGTGAGCTGAAAGTGCCGATAGTACGTATAGGCGTGGGCGAAGGTATCGACGATTTGCGTCCCTTCGACCCGCACGAATTCGCGAAAGCTTTGGTGGGCATCGATGTTTGATAATCTTTCCGATCGTTTACAGTCGATTTTTTCCGGCCTCAATTCCAAAGGTACGCTCAACGAAACCGATGTCGATGCCGCGATGCGTCAAATCAGGTTGGCGTTATTGGAAGCCGATGTGAACTACAAAGTCGTCAAAGAGTTCGTCGGCCGTGTCCGCGAGCGGGCCGTCGGTGCCGATGTCATGCGTTCTCTGACTCCCGGGCAAATGGTGGTTAAAATCGTCTTGAGCGAGCTTACCGCGCTTCTCGGCGATACTCAAAGTAAACTCGTCCTGTCCAATCGTGTTCCGAACGTCGTAATGATGGTGGGTTTGCAGGGTTCCGGCAAAACAACCGCCACGTCCAAGCTCGCCTATATGATGCGCAAGAAAGGAAAGCATCCTTTGATGATTGCGTGCGACGTGTATCGTCCCGCCGCAATCGACCAGCTCGAGGCGCTCGGGCGCGAACTCGATATACCCGTCTTTCGCGGGGAAGGCGACGACCCGGTGAAAATAGCACGTGACGGCGTCCGCTATGCTCTCGACAATATGCTTGATTTCGCCATAGTCGATACCGCCGGTCGCCTCCATGTCGATGAACCCATGATGCAAGAAGCACAAAATATCCGAAACGCGGTGAAACCCGATCAAATTTTGATGGTCGTGGATTCCATGACCGGTCAAGATGCGGTCAATGTGGCCGAAGGGTTCGCCCGTCGTCTCGATTTCGACGGCGTCATCATGTCGAAACTCGACGGTGATGCTCGTGGCGGCGCCGCACTTTCCATCAGAGAAGTCACCGGAAAGCCGATCAAGTTCGCCTCGATGGGTGAGAAGCCGGACTCCTTCGAGGAGTTTCATCCCGATCGCATGGCGAAACGCATTCTCGGTATGGGCGATGTGGTCAGCCTCATCGAGAAAGCGAGCGAAACCGCCCTCGATGAGGATTTTTCCGAAGATGACGCCAAGCGCCTTGAAAAAGGAAAATTCACCTTCGACGATTTCCTCACCTCGATCAGGCAAATGAGAAAACTCGGAGGAATCGGTGCCGTCGTCAATATGCTTCCCGGTGGTTCGCAACTTAAAGATCTGGAAGGAAAGGTCGACGACAAGGCACTGGATCGCACCGAGGCCATCGTGTATTCGATGACGAAAAAGGAGCGGAGCAATCCGAAAATAATCAATGGGCAGCGGCGCGCGCGCATCGCTGCCGGCTCCGGTGTGACGGTCACCGATGTCAACCGTCTCATCAAACAGTTTTCCGAGACGCAAAAAATGATGAAACAGATGCAGAATTCGAAAGGAAAGGGCAAAAGAAAAGGCCGTAACGGCATGTTTCCCAAAGGACTTTTTTAACTTTATGGTTGATTAGTGCATGTGTTTTGTCGTATCATATTCGTTCGTATGTTTATGTGGTTACGCAACCGCCAGATGCGGTTGCTTTTATCGGAGGTGAAATTCGTTGGCAGTTAAGATTCGTCTTTCGCGCCACGGAGCCAAGAAGGCACCGTTTTATCGTGTAGTTGTCCAAGACGGCCGTATGGCTCGTGACGGTCGTTTTATCGAGATTGTCGGTCGCTATAATCCGCGCACCGACCCCTCAACCATTGAGATTAACTTAGAGCGCGTTGATGAGTGGATTTCAAAGGGTGCCCAGCTCACAGAAGCTGCCGGCAAGATCGTCGCATCGGCACGTGGTGAGAAGCAAGCTCCTTTACAGGAGGCAAAGCCTTCAAAGAAGGTGGTAGCCAAGGCTGAAGCCGAGAAGAAGGCAAAGGTCGAGGCAAAGGCTGCGGCAAAGGCTGAAGCAGAGGCAGCCGCCAAGGCGGCTGCAGAGGCTGCTCAAGCAGCAGAAGAAGCTAAAAAGGCTTCTGCTGAAGAAGTGGCTGCGACAGAGGAATCAACCGACGAAGCAGCAGAGTAGCGGGGTTTCACTATGGCTTCAGAAACGTCTAACATTACTGAGCTCGTAGAATATCTCGTAACGTCGCTGGTCGATGATCCAAAGCAGGTTGAAATCAATTCGCAAATCGATGGCGATAAACTTTCAATCGCCATCCGTGCTGCACAAGAAGACGTCGGTAAGGTCATAGGTCGAAACGGGCGCACCATCAAATCGATACGTACGCTCGCCCGTGCAGCGGCCGGTAATACTTCGACAATCGTAGAAGTCGATGTTGAAGGATAACCAAGACGTTACTACCAAACGTTTTGTAACGGTAGGCACCATACGCAAGAGTCATGGCTTGAACGGAGAGGTTCTTGTTGCGTTTGCAACGGGAGCCTCTTTGCCCGTATTGGTGGGTAAGCGGGTATGGGTGGCTCCACCGACGCGTAAGGTCTCCGAGGGCGTGTTCTCATCGATTGATGAGTTCGGGGGTGGGTATCTCGTAAAATTGTCGAATGTCGATTCGATTGGTGAGGCGAGCAATCTGTCCAATAAATCGCTCATATGCGCGGTGGAAGATCTGCCCGGCGATGTCGTCGATGCATTACGTAACGATTTCGATCCCGACAGTGTAGTCGAATTCAAGGTGTCCTCGGATAATTACGGCGATCTCGGCGTGGTGAGCGAATACCTTGTGACGAAAGCAAACGATTGCATCGTCGTCAAAGGATTGTACGGTGAACTGATTTTGCCGATAATCGATGAAGTTTTACTCGATGTCGACTATGAACATAAAATAATGTATGTGCACGTGCAAAAAGGCACGATTGAAAGTGATCCGTTGTGAGAGTCGATGTACTGACCATATTTCCTGACATGTTTTCAGCACCTATGAGTGCCTCTATGCTCGGAATCGCTCGGCAGAAGGGTGCTCTGGAATTTTTCGCGCACGATCTTCGCACGTGGACGCATGACTTTCATCGCACCGTCGATGATTCCCCTTACGGCGGCGGGCAGGGAATGGTTATGAAACCGGCTCCTCTTTTTGAAGGTGTTGAGGCTGTGGCTGCGCTTGACGAGCGCAAACCGACCGTGATTTTTTTCACGCCGACGGGGCGCACGTTCACGCAAGATATGGCGGAGGAATTGGCCTGTCAAGAACGCTTGCTTATGGTTTGCGGACGTTATGAGGGGTTTGACCAACGTCCCGTCGACGCACTTGCCGATATCGAGCTTTCCATCGGGGATTATGTACTGACGGGCGGAGAGTTACCCGCTATGATGGTAACCGATGCGGTGACGCGTCTTCTCCCCGGTGTGCTCGGCGATGAAATGAGCGCGGTCGATGAATCGTTTAGTTCCGGGCTGTTGGAATATCCGCAGTATACGCGTCCGGCGCTGTATCGCGATATGCCCGTACCGGAAATTCTTCTTTCCGGAAACCACGGCGCGGTAGATGTGTGGAGGCATGAACAAGCTATGAAGCGAACGCGGAAACGTCGCCCCGATTTATTGAAGGAAAACGATGAGAGATAAACGATGAGAGATAAAGAATCAGTTCCAATAAAGAATCGTTCGGACAGAAAGCAACTCGATAGTGCAGAGCCCTCCACCATTCGTTGGGTTGTGGAGACTGTCATCATGGTCATTTTGGCCGTGGCGATTGCGCAAGGAATAAAAGCGTATCTCATCCAACCTTATTTGGTACCGTCCGGTTCGATGTTGCCCACCATTCAGCTCAAAGATCGCGTTTTGGCCGACAAGCTCGTGTTTCGCGGTTTCGGCACGCCGAAGTACAAAGACATCGTCGTGTTCGATGATCCCACGGGTGAGTTTCCGACACTCATCAAGCGTGTGATCGCAGTCGGTGGGCAGACCGTCGATTTGAAAGAAGGAGCGGTCTATGTCGACGGTAAGAAACTCGACGAGCCCTACACTTACGGAAAACCGAGCTATCTTCAAGTGATCTCTCTGCCCATAACCATTCCGAAAGGATATATCTGGGTAATGGGAGACAACAGAACAAATAGCGGGGATAGCAGGACGTTCGGCCCGGTCAAAATCAGCACGGTGCACGGGCGTGCGTTTTGGACGTATTGGCCGCTCAACCGTTTCGGTACCTTGAAGTAGTTCGGTAATTTGACAAGGTAAACGTCCGCACCCCGAATTGATGCGTTTGACCTAACATTTTTACAATTTCTATTGACAACTGCTATTTTGTCTACTATTTTGGTAGGACACATTATTAAAATGTGAATTGCTATGATAGGAATAAGCTATATTGTTGTATTGCAGAGAGTAATCGTCTGGTGAAAGATTACATACAACTTATAGACATCTCACCCTGGAGCAAATTAAAATAAATAAGTGGGTATTTTTTAATACCAATAAGAGTGGTACCGCGGAAGCTATTTTTAAGCCTTCGTCTCTTGTGCAAACAGCGCAATTGACGGCGGCTTATTTTTTTTAGAGGAAAGGGCAAAACCATGAAAAATCACAGCAAATACAAGGTGGGCTATTTTATGCCTCCCAACCCAACAACAAAATGGGTCACAAGAGACCGCGTTGAAAAAACACCTATCTGGTGCAGCGTTGATCTGAGAGATGGAAACCAGGCGCTGATCGTTCCTATGAGCTTAGAAGAAAAAGTGGAGTTTTTTCAGTTTCTTGTAAGCCTGGGCTTCAAGGAAATCGAAGTCGGATTTCCTGCCGCCTCAGAAACTGAATACGCGTTGATTCGAACTTTGATTGAAAAAGACCTGATTCCAGAGGATGTGACAATTCAGGTATTGACCCAATCCAGAGAGCATATAATAGAAAAAACATTTGAGTCCTTACGCGGTATAAAAAAGGCTATTGTCCATTTGTATAATTCGACTTCTCTTGCGCAAAGAGAACAGGTTTTTAAAATGAGCAAAGATGAAATTTCAGAAATTGCCAAGGAAGGTGCAACCTTATTCAACAAATATGCAGCCCTTATGCCTGAAACCAGCTTCAGATTTGAATACTCGCCGGAAAGTTTTACCGGGACAGAAATGGAATTTGCATTAAGTATTTGTAATGAGGTCATAGATATCTGGAAACCTACTGCAGATAAAAAAGTGATTATTAATCTCCCTGCAACTGTAGCTATGTCCATGCCTCACGTGTATGCAACTCAAATTGAGTATATGAGCGACAATCTGCATGACAGGGAAAATATCATCGTTTCCCTGCATCCCCACAATGATCGAGGAACAGCGGTAGCAGATGCGGAGCTTGGCCTTCTTGCCGGGGCTGACCGAGTGGAAGGAACCCTTTTTGGCAATGGAGAACGTACAGGAAATGTAGACCTTATAACGGTTGCCATGAATATGTTCTGCCATGGTGTTGCGACCGGTCTGGATTTTTCTGATATGCCTTCCATAGTGGAAACATATGAAAGATTTACAAATCTTGTAGTTCATCCACGTCAGCCTTACGGCGGTAGTCTGGTTTTTGCAGCTTTTTCAGGTTCTCATCAGGATGCAATTGCCAAAGGAATGAAGTGGCATGAAGACAAGGGCTTGAGTACCTGGAGCGTCCCATACCTTCCAATCGATCCTCACGATGTCGGTCGGGTATACGAAGCTGATGTCATTAGAATTAACAGTCAGTCAGGCAAGGGAGGAATCGCCTACATCCTTGAAAATAATTACGGCTATGATATTCCAAAGGCTATGAAAGAAGAAGTCGGCTACTTTATTAAAGACTTTTCTGATAAAACGCACAAAGAGCTGGCACCTGGCGAAGTATTTGACCTTTTCAATCAGGAATATGTCAACTGCTTCACGCCAATTGACATTACAGATATCACATTCCAAAAGGACCCAGCCAGTATAAGCAGCAAGGATGTAAGCTTTAATACGACAGTCGTTGCAAATATTAACGGGGACATATTTGAGCTTGAAGGGCATGGTAATGGCAGACTTGATGCAACCAGAAAGGCATTGATGAAAGGCCCTTACAACAGGGAATACACTTTCGTTACCTATACCGAGCATGCTCTGGAAAAAGAAGCCGATTCTATGGCGGTTGCCTATGTCGCCATAGCAGACAAAAACGGTCGAATATACTGGGGAGTTGGAACACACACGGATATTATATATGCTTCGGTAAATGCACTTGTTTGTGCAATAAACAGAATGAATAAAGTCGCACCATTTATAGAAAAATAAGGAGATTTGAACTATGGGGATGACAATGACGCAGAAGATACTGGCTGCACATGCCGGACTTGAGCAGGTGGTCGCCGGCCAGCTGATACGCGCCAAGTTAGATATGGTGCTTGGTAATGATATTACCTCTCCTGTTGCAATAAATGAATTTGAAAAGGCTGGATTCAGCGAGATTTTTGATAAAAGTAAAATTTCTATGGTAATGGACCATTTCACACCGAACAAGGACATTAAGGCAGCAGAACAGTGTGTGCAATGCCGTACCTTTGCAAGACATTTTAATTTAGATAACTTCTATGATGTTGGCACTATGGGAATTGAGCATGCCCTTCTCCCTGAAAAAGGAATTGTGGCTGCCGGTGACTGCATTATAGGAGCCGACTCCCATACTTGTACATATGGAGCACTCGGTGCTTTTTCTACAGGTGTCGGAAGCACCGATATGGCTGCAGGAATGGCGACTGGGGAAGCCTGGTTTAGAGTTCCTGAGGCCATTAAATTCAACATTACCGGTAAGCTTTCCAAAAATGTAAGCGGCAAGGATGTCATCCTGCATATTATTGGAATAACCGGCGTTGATGGCGCACTTTATCAATCTATGGAATTTATGGGAGAAGGTCTCATCAACCTGTCAATCGACGATCGGTTATGTATGGCAAATATGGCTATTGAAGCTGGTGCAAAAAATGGAATATTTATGGTAGATGAAATTACAAAAGCCTACCTTGATGATAGAGTGCACCGACCTTACAAGATATACGCTCCAGATGAAGATGCTGTTTACAACAGGACCATTGATATAAATTTGAGCGAAATAATGCCTACTGTCTCTTTTCCGCATCTGCCTGACAACACCAGAACCATAGATCAGGTGGGAGATATTCCTATTCAGCAGGTTGTTATAGGCTCCTGTACAAACGGAAGACTTTCAGATATGGCCATTGCTGCCGCAATTCTGAAGGGGAAATCTGTTCATCGGGATGTCAGAGCAATCATCATTCCTGCAACACAATATATATATAAGGAATGTATAAAGCTTGGCTACCTTGAAATCTTTATTGATGCCGGTTGTGTTGTTTCAACTCCAACCTGTGGTCCTTGTTTAGGCGGGCATATGGGGATACTTGCCGCAGGAGAGCGCTGCGTTGCTACAACAAACAGAAATTTCGTAGGAAGAATGGGTCATATAAAATCAGAAGTTTACCTGGCAAGCCCGGCTGTTGCGGCCGCCTCTGCTCTCACAGGAAAAATCAGCGGACCAGAGGAGGTAATGTAATGGAAGTAAAAGGTTTTGTACATAAATACGGAGATAATGTAGATACTGACGTTATTATTCCTGCAAGATATTTAAACACCTCCAATCACAAAGAGCTGGCTGCTCACTGTATGGAAGACATAGATGCAGATTTTATTAAAAAGGTGAGACAAGGGGATATCATGGTAGCTGGTTTTAACTTTGGCTGCGGTTCCTCAAGGGAACATGCGCCAATTGCCATTAAAGAAGCCGGGATAGACTGCGTCATAGCTAAAACCTTTGCCCGCATATTTTATCGAAATTCAATAAACATCGGTCTTCCAATATTAGAATGTGCCGAGGCCAGTGAAAAAATTAAAACGGGAGATGAGGTTTCAATCAACTTTGATAGTGGTGCAATAAAAAACATTACAAAAAACGAGAGTTATCAGGCTTTACCCTTTCCTGATTTTATTAAAGACATTATGGGTAAAGGCGGGCTGCTTCGTTCACTAAAATAAACAATCAAGGAGAAACTAGAGTGAATATTAAATTAGCACTTGTACCTGGGGATGGTATCGGCCCGGAAGTCGTGGCCCAGGCCGTTAGAATATTGGATAAAATTGGCCAGATTTACAACCATCATTTTGAATATACAACGGTTCTTGCCGGTGGTGCTGCAATAGATGCAACGGGAGAATGTTTACCAGATGAAACTATCACTGTCTGCAAATCAAGTGATGCCGTTCTATTTGGCGCTGTCGGCGGTTGGAAATGGGATGTTCTTCCTGGCGATAAACGGCCAGAAAGAGCCCTGCTTGGTCTCCGCAAGGAGCTTGGATTATTTGCAAATATCAGACCCGCAATACTTTTTGAGGAGTTGGAGGACGCTTGCCCTTTAAAGAAGGAACTCATTGAAGGCGGGCTTGATCTTGTGGTCGTAAGAGAATTGACGGGTGGCATATATTTTGGTGAAAAAGGCTTTAAACAAACTGAAATGGGTCTTGCTGCCTATGATGTGGAACAATATGCGGAAGAAGAAGTCAGAAGGATTGCAGTTGCAGCGTTTGACATATCAATGAAGAGAAGTAAAAAACTATGCAGTGTAGATAAAGCCAATGTCCTTGAAAGCTCAAGGCTTTGGCGAAGAGTTGTCAGCGAGGTGGCTAAAGATTATCCTGAAGTCACTTTAGAAAATATGTATATTGACAATGCCGCGATGCAGATGGTCAGAAATCCTAAGCAATTCGACGTTATTGTAACCAGCAATATTTTTGGAGATATCCTTTCAGATGAAGCCAGTATGATCACCGGATCAATAGGAATGCTTCCTTCTGCAAGTCTTGCTCAGGGCAACTTTGGGATGTATGAGCCGATCCATGGTTCTGCCCCTGACATTGCAGGTCAGAACAAAGCTAATCCAATGGCTACCATTCTTTCAGCAGCCATGATGTTAAAATATACCTTTAGGCTTACGAAAGAAGCCGAATCCGTCGAGAAGGCCGTGAAGGCTATTCTTGCAAAAGGTTACAGAACACCAGATATTATGAGTCCCGGCAATAAACCAATTGGGACAAAAGAAACCGGCGATTTAATTTTAAAAGAAATCACTTAAACAATATTTAACTAACGGTCTTGAAGTAGTTCTGCCACCGTCAAATCCGTACTTGTATTCGTATTTCGAACACGGTATACTAACTATTCGCGCCTTAAGGGTGCAATTTAGAAATTTTTGTGAGAAGAAAAGGAAATTTACTGATGGATATCATCTCCGCCATTGAGCAACAGCAAATTCGTGAAGATTTGCCGGATTTTCGAGTAGGCGATAACGTTAAAGTGCACTACCGCATTATCGAAGGTAGTCGTGAGCGTATTCAGGTATTCGAGGGTCGCGTCATTCGTCGCCACGGTGCGATGAACCGTGAAACTTTCACCGTTCGTAAAATCAGTTTCGGAACCGGTGTCGAGCGTACTTATCCCGTGAACTCACCTAAGATCGAGAAGATCGAAATCGTCAATCGCGGTAAAGTGCGTCGCGCAAAGCTTTATTTCCTCCGCGATAAAGTCGGCAAGGCTGCACGTCTCAAGGAGCAGGGTTACTAAGCCACTCGGCTTTTCTGCAAGCTATTGAAGCGAGCGTGGGATTATTCTCGCGCTCGTTTTTATTTATTTCACTGTGCGAGGATTCCCATGAAATCAGCTGAAATCGAAAGATTGACGAGTCTTTATTACTATGAAGTCGGTTTACACGCTCAAGGAGCGATTGCGATAGCCGGTCTTGATGAGGTCGGACGGGGCTCGGTTGCCGGGCCGCTCAGCGTCGGCGCATGCATTCTCAAAGATGAGCCTCTCATCGAATACCTCAACGACAGTAAAAAACTCACTCCCAAAAGAAGGGAACTCGTCGCACGTGAAATCAAAGAGACCGGTGCGATATACGCCATAGCTCATGTGGAGCCGTCTGAGATCGATAGATTCGGTATGTCGGCCGCATTGAAAAGGGCCATGATCGAGGCTGTCAGGGGACTCTCGATCACTCCCGACGCTGTGCTGCTCGACGGCAATCCTCTCGGGCTCGGTTTCAATGAAATCAACATCATAAAAGGGGACGCGAAAATCGCCTGCATCGCTGCAGCTTCCGTACTTGCAAAAACGACGCGAGACGCGATGATGGTCGCCTTCGACGAGCACTATCCCGAGTATGGATTTTCTTCCAACAAAGGATATGCTTCCGCATCGCATATCGCCGCTATAAAAAAATACGGTCTCAGCCCCCTTCATCGCGTGACGTTCTGCAAAAACTTCATCGAACCAACTTTGTTTTAAGAACGGTCTAACAAGAGACTTAGGCTGAGCGAAACCCTTCATGGCATCATCGTCGTGGAGGTGTTTTTTATGTCTGATAATGGAGATTTTGAAAGTCGAAAAGAACTCGGTGAAAAAGGGGAGAAGGCGGCGGCGGCTTTTCTCGAAAACAGAGGACTCGAGATCCTCGATAAGAACTGGAAATGCAGTTACGGCGAAGCCGATATCATCGCGCTCGATGGAACTACCCTGGTCTTTTGCGAAGTGAAGACACGCAGGTCGACTGCTGCCGGCATTCCCGAGGAGGCGGTGACTGCAGCTAAACAGAAGCGGTACACGAAAATCGCCCGTGTCTACTCATCACGCACCCGACATCGATTCGAATCGATACGGTTCGATGTCATCGCCATCTATGCGTTTTCCCGAAGTCAGGCGCTGCTGCGCTACATACGCAATGCGTTTGATGCCATCGAGGTTTAACGATGCCCTATGCAGTGGTCGAAACGGCTACGCTCAACGGTATCCAAGCACAAAGAGTTCAGGTAGAGGTTCATGTCACCGACGGTTTGCCCTCACTGAAGATTGTGGGTCTTGCCGATACGGCCGTTCAGGAAGCAAGGGAGCGAGTGTTCTCGGCGCTTAAATCTTGCGGTTTGGGCATTCCTCAGAAGCGCGTCACAGTCAACCTGGCTCCGGCTCCCTTGAAGAAGCACGGTACCGGATTCGACTTGGCTATAGCCGTCGGTATCGCCTTGGCAAGCAATCAGCTGTCAGCGCGCGTGAACGAAGATGCGGTTTTCATCGGAGAACTATCGCTTACCGGTAGAGTCCGTGGCGTGTCGGGCCACGTCGCGTATGCGATTTACGCTCACGATAATGGAAAGACGTTCGTCGGAAATGAAGCCGGTGAGTCTTGCTCGTTGGCCAAAGCGAGATACCGGGAGGTCAAATCACTCGGTGAACTCATGAAATCGGAGACGACGGCGCAATTTAAGGCAATCGTTCCGGATAAGAGGAAAGAAGCGAAAATCAATCCGGCCTGTAGGTATCTTGATTTTTCAGATATCGTCGGGCAAGAACTCGTCATACGTGCACTGGAAATTGCGGCAGCCGGTCGTCACAATCTTTTGCTGATAGGTCCACCCGGGACGGGAAAGACCATGCTTGCATCGCGTATTCCCTCCATTATGCCGCCTCTCACCTCGCAAGAAGCTCTGGAAACCGCATTGGTATATTCGGTCTCGACGCGCCAACAAGGTTATCAGTTCGGCCAAGTTCCTTTTCGGGCGCCGCATCATAGCGCGAGTCTCACAGGTCTCATCGGGGGAGGTCATCCGGCGTCTCCCGGAGAGGTCTCACTGGCTCATAACGGAGTACTCTTCCTCGACGAGTTGACACAATTCGCCCCTTCGGCGCTGCAATCTCTGCGTACTCCGATTCAGGATGGGAGAGTATCGATAGTCCGCGCGCAAGGAACGGTGGAATTTCCCTCGAATTTCTTACTCGTCGCGGCATCGAACCCTTGTCCGTGCGGTTACTTCGGTGAGCCGGGAGATCGTTGCAAGTGCAGTGAGAGCAATATAACCACCTACCAAAATCGCGTCGGAGGACCTCTGATGGATCGCTTCGATATGGTCTGCTGGGTACGACGCGTCAGTTCGGATCGTCTTTTACAGGATGACAATGCGAGAATATTTTCAAAAGATATCTATCGCGACATCGCACGAGCCGTTCGATTTCGCAAAGATGCGAACCTCGATTACGGTTCGAGAGTTGCAAAAACGCAACTCGTCAACGACAGAATGCTTAATCAAGATGCGAAAGACATCCTTCTTCGCGGAGCACTCAAAGAGAGTTTATCCTCCCGGGCTCTTCTCAAGACGCTCAGAGTCGCCCGTACCATTGCAGATCTCAAAGGAAGCTATCGCATAGACGAACCGTGCATATTCGAAGCTTTGGAGTTTAGAAGCGATTGGAACAACATTCATGTATAACGACATACAGGGTAACCGTTCCTCCGACAAACGACATGAACTCGAAAAAAGCTCGCCTCTTTATCCTGTTCGGTTGAGACAGTACGAGGGGAAATGGGAAAAACTTTATGCGGTCGGAGACATCTCCTGTCTCGATCACGGTGTTGCGATAATCGGTGCACGAAAAGCGACCCCCTACGGGTTGAAAGCGGCGACACTCGTCGCCACATGGGCGAGTGAGATGGGTTTCACGACTTTTTCGGGGTGTGCCAGGGGCTGTGATCAAGCTGCGCACCGTGCGTCCTTGGCCGTCGGAGGAAAAACCGTGGCGGTGCTCGGGTGTGGGGCGGATGTTATATATCCGAGCAATGCATCAAAGCTCATGCGGGAAATTGCCGACTCGGGGGCTGTCGTTTCGGAATATGAGTGGGGAACGCCTCCCATGAAATATCGTTTCGTTGAAAGAAACCGTTTATTGGCGGCGCTGGTTGATTTGGTGGTTGTGGTCGAGGCTCGCATTCCGAGCGGTACATTTTCCACGATCAACGCCGCAGCCGAACTCGGCACTCCGGTAGCCGCCGTTCCGGGCTCGATATTTTGTTATACCTGTGCCGGTCCCAACCGTCTCATCGCTGAAGGGGCTACGGTTATCGCAAACCGTGAAGATTTTCTCGTAGCTTGTTCGCTTGCCGATTTGCCGAATCCGAGCAACCGAAAGAGTCAGGAGCGCATCGGTGCCGAATCAAAACTGATAGAAGCTCTCCGTGCCGAGGCTCTCACTCCCGAAGAGGTCGCCCATGTATGTTGTATTCCGGTTCAGCAAGCAGTCATTGCCATTCATGAGCTGGAAAATCGGGGAGTGGCTACTCGATTTGCGGGCGGTCGGTTCGCTATACTGACTATTGACGGTATCAAAGGTTAAAAGTGATGAAGGGGTACTGTGCGAGATTATTCTCTCTACGATGTGGTTGTCGTCGGTGCGGGGCTGAGCGGGAGCGAAGCAGCCTTGCAGTGTGCCGCATCGGGTCTCAGCGTCGCACTTTTCGAAATGCGTCCGAGCATGTCTTCGCCGGCGCACCATGGTGACGGTGCCGCTGAACTCGTCTGCTCGAATTCTTTTAAGAGTGATGATCCCACGACGGCCGCCGGGCTTCTCAAGCGCGAGCTCGCACTGATGGGCAGTCGACTTCTCGAAGTGGCCTACCGATTTCGCGTTCCTGCGGGGAGTGCTCTCGCAATCGATCGTGAGAGATTTTCCGAAGAAATCACCGAACTGCTCAATCGGGAAGACCGAATCGATTTTATTCGAGAAGAGTTTACGGATTTGCAAAAAGCCGCCGAACAAACTCCGGTGATAGTCGCTGCCGGCCCCCTTGTCTCAGAGGCGCTTGCGAAAAGCCTCGGTTCCTATACGGGCGCAAGTCTGTTCTTTTATGATGCCGCGGCTCCCATCGTTTCTGCTGAATCGCTTGATGGAAGTCGGGTTTTTGCGGCATCGCGTTACGGAAAAGGTGCCGGTGATGATTATCTCAACATTGCGTTGGACAGAGATGAGTACGATGTGTTTTACCACGAACTCATTTCTGCCCGACGTGTTCACGATAAAGTGTTCGAGCAAAGCGATTTTTTCAACGCATGTCAACCTGTGGAGGAAATCGCCCGCAAGGGATACGATGCCCTACGCTACGGTGCGCTCAAACCTGTGGGAATCGATGACCCGCGTACAGGAAGATGGCCGTTTGCTTTGGTACAGCTAAGGTGCGAAACCGTAGCGAAACAAGCATATAACCTCGTCGGGTTTCAGACGAACCTTACGTGGCCGGAGCAAAAGAGAGTATTCTCATTGCTTCCGGGCATGGGGGATGCCCGTTTCGAGCGTTATGGTGTCATGCACCGCAACACCTTCGTTGACGCTCCCCGAGTGCAAAATATCGACCTTTCTCTCAAAGCTGAGAAAAACATATTTCTCGCAGGGCAGATTGCGGGAACCGAAGGGTACACCGAGGCGATTGCTTCGGGGCAGCTCTGCGCGCTCAATGTTATTCGGAGGATACAAGGGAAGAAAAGCGTGGTGCTTCCGAGCGTCACCGTTCTCGGTTCGCTCATGGAGTATGCGCATTCGAGTGACACCATCGATTATCAGCCCATGCATGTGAACTTCGGGATAATGCAGCCACTTGTAGAAAAAGAAAAAGGAAAGCGCGCACGGTATAAAAAATACGCTCTGCGCTCCATGGAGGAACTCTACAAGTATTTGAGCACACTCGGCGAAACATTCGATTTCGCTTCGCTTACTTCTCGGTATAATGCGTTAAAAGAAGAGATTGAATCGGTTCCCGACGAAATTCGAAAAAGAAAAGACCGCGTGCAGTGAATTACGATGAGCTGATAGATAGATTTTTACGAAATGTGGGTGATGTGAGAGGCCTGTCTTCTCACACGGTGAGTTCTTATGGTTCCGATCTCAATTCATATATCCGATGGGCGCAAATCAATGATATCGATCCGGTCCATCTGTCGCACCGTACGCTGCGTCTCTATCTGTCAGAACTCGATTCAGCTTCATATGCACGCACTACCATCGCAAGGAGAATGGCGTGCCTTCGGTCGTTTTTTTCGTTTCTGGTGGAAGAAGGAATCATTTCTCAGAATCCGGCCG
Organism: Coriobacteriia bacterium; assembly: GCA_016649875.1. Lineage (NCBI taxonomy): Bacteria > Bacillati > Actinomycetota > Coriobacteriia > Coriobacteriia bacterium. The sequence goes on along the minus strand of JAENWW010000011.1, from coordinate 3,819 downwards.
TCTTATTGAGCAGTCCCAAACTTCCGAAGCATTTGCCGAAAGCTCTGGGTGCCGAAGACATCACCGCCCTTCTCGACTCGGTGGAGCGTATCGAGCCGAAGGATATTCGCGATAGTTCGATTTTGGAATTACTTTATGCTTCCGGTATGCGTGTGGCCGAACTTTGCGATTTAAAAATCAACGATGTCGATTTTCGCGCCGGATATGCCACGGTGACGGGAAAAGGTGACAAGCAACGAGTGGTGCCCATTCATCCTTTTGCAATCGGTAAAATGACACAATGGCTCAACGTGGGCCGTCCCTGTTTTTCAAAGACTCCGAGTGAATATTTATTTTTATCAGCCCGCGGCAATAAACTGACGGGCGACGCCGTGAGGCGGATAGTCAAAAAGCGATCGACTGAGGCGGGTATTCGCGCCCATGTCACACCGCATACACTCCGGCACACCTTTGCAACCGATCTTCTCAACGAGGGCGCCGATCTTCGTACGGTGCAGGAGTTGCTCGGTCATGCGAATCTCTCTACGACGCAGATCTATACGCATGTTTCCAACAAACGACTTCAAGAGGTCTTCAAGCGAACCCACCCGAGAGGTTAGGGATTCTCAGGAGGTCGAATAATGTACGAATACCACACAATAAACCAATCATAAACTATTTGAAAAAACAATATAATTGTGCTACATTATTTATAAGCCGTATAGTGACAAAGGCAAACCTAGCGAAAGCTGGGGACGCAAAGCCAAGGGTCTTCGCACAGTAGTGCATGACAGCCGGTTCCCGAATGTAGGTTATTTTTGTTGCAAAAATACGTGAATCTCATCTTTATTACATAAAAAGGTAATAAATAAGAAAGTGGAGGAAAGAAAGATGAAAAAACTCATTACAATGGCGGTAGCTTTAGCAATGTTGGTGATGATGCCATCAGCAGCATTTGCGGCGGCACCTGCTCCTGATGCAGTAATTACAGGCGGAACCTTGGCAATTACAGAGTTAGGAATTGCTAACTTTACGCCTGTAACCTTGACTGGTATCGAACAAACTACAACAGCGGTTGTAGCTGACACTGAACTTACTGATCCTACAGGGTTAGGTGATGGCTGGAAGGTTTCTTTGCAGGCATCAGCATTTACGTTGGATGCTGCACATTCAATTTTATTAACTGGCGGTATAGCTTCAATAGTAGGTACCGGTACAGTAGAAGCACCTGAATTCGCTGCAGTACTTAGTTCACTTGGTACATTGCCTCAAGGCTCTTTACAATTAGATACAGTAAGCATCGCTGTCGCCCCGACAGGTGCAGGCTCTACAGATGTTACTAACATGACTGTAGCGCAGGGCAAGATTGATACTGCCACTGGTATTAATATTTTAAGTGCGCCCATAGATGCGGGGATGGGAACATATACTGTAAGCATGCTACCCATGACAGTAACTCTTGAACCAGCAACTACCTATGCAGGCACATACACTTCAACTGTTACTCAAACACTTACTTCGGGACCAGTCGCTTAATCTAACTTAAGCTAAAACCATGTCTTATTACAAACACGGGGACGGTTTCGAGCGTCCCCGTGTTGGCAGTTGTTCAATCTAACTTAAAAACCATGTCGTATGTCTTATTGTCTTAGACATATGACATGGTTTTTAAATGTTTAAAATGTTTATTTAGTGAAGAATGTAACTATACAGCCAGAGAGGAATGAAGTATGAAGTACATAAGATTTTTTACTTTTATGTTTGTGCTGTTTATAATATTATGTGCTGCTGTGTTCCCCTGTGTGGCAAGCGCTGGCGCTGCGGAGCAGCCTATGTCTGTGAAACCCATATTACCCGAGAACCAAAAGGCGGGAGTGACCGGGTATTTTAATCTGTTAGTAAACTCAGGTGATAAGCAGACCATCTACATGCAAATTACAAATAATAAAAAAGAAAACATTGTGGTAACTTGTGCACCAGCTAATGCTTATACTCGTCCTGAGGGTGGAATATTTTATGCTGCAGAGATAGACTCTCCGGAGACAATTTTATTAGATAAGTTTTTTGTTTTATCCAATTATATTTTGACAGATAATGAAGTTATTATAAAACCCAATGAGACTGTCAACATTCCTGTTGAGGTTACAGTACCAGATATGCAAAGTGGAAGCATACTTGGAGGGGTACTGATTAGTGAAAAAGCACCTGCAAGCGAAGATGTTAACGAAGATGTTAAAGAAGAAACTAAAAAGGATGAAGCAAAATTTAAAGTGATAACAAAGACGGTTTTTGCAGTAGCCATCCAACTCGATTTACCTGATATGCCAGCACCCGCGTTTACTTTTGGGAAAGCAGGTTTTAATCCCGTCGGGCCAAACGTCTTTATTGAGATGCGTAACGATGCTCAAATGATTCAAAGGCAGATATCTGGAGTATATAAAGTAACCAACAAAGACGGGCAAGAACTCTTTGCAGGCAAGTTTGAGCCCATAATCATGGCACCCAAAACACAAATAAATTTTCCTATGCACTGGGATAACCCTGCACTGGAGCCCGGAAAATACACTCTTTCTATTACTGCCAACGTAGCGGGAGAAGAAAGAATTGTGGAAGAGAGTTTTAATATCAACAATACGGCAGTTGAAAAATATGCTGAACAAGCAAATCAGTCAATTGCTAAAACACAAACCGGAACACTCTATTTTATAGTTATTCTTGGGGTTGTTATTTTGGGTGGTTTCATGTTTTGGCTTGGAAAAAGAAAAGCAAAAGTTAAAAAGTTATAAATTTGCTCTTGTGAGTGCATAGATATCCTCCTGTTTCAAATCAGATCCAGGATTTTGTCCGCACCCCCCAGTTTTGCGTTAAGTCTGACAATTAACGACGTATGTTTGTAAAAATCAGAGTCCTTATGCAACTTGCGTTTATGCACATTACCCCGTAAAATAATCGGGTTCGAAAAATTAGCACGCGTTGTGGACTCATACGCTTGGTGCCGAGATAAAACGGTAGCGTCATGAGGTTGAAGCACGCGGAAGAGACAACCGAAAGGAAGGTACTGCAATGGCAGTAGTAACTATGCGTGGCTTGCTCGAGGCAGGCGTACATTTCGGGCATCAGACCCGTCGTTGGAATCCTAAGATGAAGCCCTATATCTTCGCTGAACGTAGCGGCATCTACATTCTCAACCTCCAAAAAACAATGACAGAGCTTGAAAAGGCTTATAAGTATGCATTGTCCACCGGCAAGCGTGGCGGAGCCATCTTGTTCGTAGGTACGAAGAAACAGGCTCAAGAGCCTTTGTTCAACGCAGCAACCGCGGCCGGTATGCCTTATGTGACCCACCGTTGGCTCGGCGGCATGCTCACCAACTTCGAGACCGTTCGAAGCCGAGTGGCATACATGGAGCAAATCGAGGGGATGATTGAAAGCGGCGTTATGGCGACTTTGCCCAAGAAAGAGCAGATCCTCAAGGGTAAAGAGCTTGCAAAGCTTCAGGCGAACCTCGAAGGCATTCGTAATATGAAGGCACTTCCCGCCGCCATATTCGTCGTCGACACAAAGCGTGAGGCAATTGCAATCGCCGAAGCTCGCCGACTCAAGATTCCGATTATCGGAATGATCGATACCAACGCCGACCCTGACGAAGTGGATTTCCCCATCCCCGCAAACGATGATGCGATTCGTGCGGTCGCGTTGATGGCAAACGTCATCTCTTCTGCAATCATCGAGGGTAACGGTGGAGTTAACGCCGAGGCGGAAGCCCAGGCCCAAGAGGCCGCAGTTGCGGTGATTGAACCTGTTGCAGTTGCGGTGGTTGAACCTGTTGCAGTTGCGGTG